>JAFOCY010000189.1 GCA_017380995.1 Oscillibacter sp.
CACCATCCCCCGGGACAAGCTGGTGGTAATGACCGGACTTTCCGGTTCCGGCAAGTCCTCCCTGGCCTTTGACACCATCTATGCCGAGGGCCAGCGGCGGTATGTAGAAAGCCTGAGCTCCTACGCCCGGATGTTCCTGGGCCAGATGGATAAGCCGGATGTAGACTATATCGAGGGCCTCTCCCCCGCCATCTCCATTGACCAGAAGACCACCAGCAAAAACCCCCGCTCCACCGTGGGCACCGTCACGGAGATTTACGACTATCTCCGCTTGCTCTGGGCAAGAGCGGGTACCCCCCACTGCCCCAAGTGCGGCAAGGAGATCCGCCAGCCGACCCTCGACCAGATCATCGACCAGGTGCTCTCCCTCCCCCCGGGCACCCGCATCCAGGTGATGGCCCCCGTCATTCGGGGCAAGAAGGGCGAGCACGCCAAGGTCTTCGAATCCGCCAAGCGCTCCGGCTACGTCCGCGCCCGTGTGGACGGAAACCTCTACGAGCTGGACGAGGAGATCAAGCTGGAGAAAAATATCAAGCACCATATCGACATCATCGTGGACCGTCTCATCATCCGTCCGGACATCCAGCAGCGCCTCACCGACAGCGTGGAGACTGCCTCCGCTCTTGCCGGGGGATTGGTGGTCATCAACCTCCTGCGGGAGGAACAGGACCTGATGTTCTCCCAGAACTACGCCTGCGAGGACTGCGGCATCTCCATCGAGGAGCTGACGCCCCGGATGTTCTCCTTCAACAATCCCTTCGGCGCCTGCCCTACCTGCACGGGTCTTGGCAGCCAGATGAAGGTAGACCCTATGCTGGTGGTGCCTGACGGCTCCAAGTCCATTCTGGAGGGGGCCATTCAGGCCAGCGGCTGGGGCAATATCCGCTCTGACGGCATTTCCCGGATGTATTTTGACGCCCTTTCCAAAAAATATCACTTCTCTCTCAACACCCCCTGGGAGGAGCTGACCGACGAGGTCCAAAACATCATTCTCTACGGCACCAAGGGAGAAAAGCTGGAGCTGCACTATGACCAGCCCCGGGGCAAGGGTACGCTGTACCAGCCCTTTGAGGGCATCTGCAACAACATCGAGCGCCGCTTCCACGAAACCCAGTCCGACGCCAGCAAAAAAGAGCTGGAAGAGATGATGAGTGAGTGTCCCTGCCCCACCTGTAAGGGAAAGCGCCTGCGCAAGGAATCTCTGGCTGTCACCGTGGGAGACCTGGACATTGACGCCTTCACCCGCAAGAGCGTAGCGGATGAGCTGGCCTGGGTAGAACAACTGCAGCTCACCGAACAGCAACGCCTCATTGCCGACCGCATTCTCAAAGAGATCCGCGCCCGGCTGAACTTCCTCCAGAGCGTGGGCCTTGGCTACCTGACCCTCTCCCGCTCCGCCGGGACCTTGTCTGGCGGCGAGAGCCAGAGAATTCGTCTCGCGACCCAGATCGGCTCCAGCCTCATGGGCGTCCTTTATATTCTGGACGAGCCCTCCATCGGTCTCCACCAGCGGGATAATGACAAGCTCCTGGCAACGCTGCGGGAGCTGCGGGACCTGGGCAATACCCTCCTGGTGGTGGAGCACGATGAGGACACCATGCGCGCGGCCGACTATCTCATCGACATCGGTCCCGGCGCCGGCGTCCACGGCGGCGAGGTGGTGGCCTGCGGCACCCCGGCCGAAGTCATGGAAAATCCCGCCTCCCTCACGGGTCAGTATCTCTCCGGCAAGCGGAAGATCCCCGTTCCGGCCCAGCGCCGCAGCGGAAACGGCAATGTGCTCCGCGTCATCGGCGCGGCGGAAAACAACCTGCGCGATGTGGATGTAGAGTTCCCTCTGGGGACTTTGACCGTGGTGACCGGCGTTTCCGGCTCCGGCAAATCCTCCCTCATCAACGAGGTCCTCTTCAAGCGCCTTGGCGCCCAGCTCATGCGCATGAAGGTCCGCCCCGGCAAGTGTAAAGCCATCGAAGGCATCGAATACCTGGACAAGGTGGTAGACATCGACCAAAGCCCCATCGGCCGCACCCCCCGGTCCAACCCGGCAACGTACACCGGATTGTTCAACGACATTCGCGACCTCTTTGCCTCCACCCAGGAGGCCAAGAGCCGTGGCTATGGTCCGGGCCGCTTCAGCTTCAACGTCCGGGGAGGACGGTGCGAGGCCTGCAGCGGCGACGGCGTTTTGAAGATCGAGATGCATTTCCTGCCGGATATCTTCGTCCCCTGCGAGGTCTGCAAGGGACAGCGGTACAACCGGGAGACCCTGGAGGTCCGCTATAAGGGCAAGAATATCGCCGAGGTCCTGGACATGACGGTGGACGAGGCGGTGGAGTTCTTCGCCCCCCTCCCCAAGCTCCGGAACAAGCTGGAGACCCTGCGGGATGTGGGCCTTGGCTATGTGAAGCTGGGCCAGCCCTCCACAGAGCTTTCCGGCGGCGAGGCCCAGCGCGTGAAGCTGGCAACAGAGCTCAGTAAGATCGCCACCGGCAAGACCATCTATATCCTGGACGAGCCCACCACCGGACTCCACGCCGACGATGTGCGGCGGCTGCTGGAGGTTTTGCAGCAGCTGGTGGAAAAGGGCAACACCGTGGTGGTCATTGAGCACAATCTGGACGTCATCAAGTGTGCCGACCACATCATCGACCTTGGCCCCGAGGGCGGCGACGGCGGCGGAACCATCGTCGCTGCTGGTACCCCGGAGGAAGTGGCTGCCTGCCCGGAAAGCTACACCGGCCAGTACCTCAAGAGAATGTTATAAGTATCCCCGCGCATCTGCGCATCATATAAAAACAAATAAAAACAAAAGCTCAAAAAGAAAGTTGAGGATCACCTAATATGAACATCACCAAAACTGCCATGATCACCGTCTGCGGCCGCCCCAACGTGGGCAAGTCCAGCCTCACCAACGCCCTTGTGGGCGAGAAGGTGGCCATCGTCTCCAACAAGGCCCAGACCACCCGCAACCGCATCTACGGCGTGGTAAACCGGGAGGACACCCAGTTCATCCTGCTGGATACTCCCGGCCTCCACAAGCCCAAGAGCGCCCTGGGCGACTATATGGTAAAGGTCGTCACCTCCAGCCTTTCCGATGTGGACTGCGCACTGCTGCTGGTGGAGCCCATCCCCCATGTGGGCGGCCCGGAGCTGGCTCTCATCCAGCGCATCCAGGAGGAGAAGATCCCCGCAATCCTGTGCATCAACAAGATCGATACCATCGAAAAGGCAGAGCTGCTGCCGGTCATCGCCGCTTACAGCGAGGCCTGGGACGGCTTTGACGCCATCATCCCCATCTCCGCCCATTCCGGGGACGGTTTGGAGGAGCTGGTGAAGGAGCTGGGCAAGTACGCCGAGGAAGGCCCCCAGCTGTTCCCCGACGGCGAAACTTCCGACCAGCCCGAGCGCCAGGTGGTGGGCGAGCTGGTGCGTGAAAAGCTGCTGCTGTGCCTGGATAAAGAGATCCCCCACGGTACCGCCGTGGAGATCACCCGCTTCAGCGAGCGGGACAGCGGCGTCATCGACGTGGAGGCCGTGATCTACTGCGAAAAGGCCAGCCACAAGGGCATCATCATCGGCAAGCAGGGCGCTATGCTCAAAAAGATCTCCACCATGGCCCGCCACGACATCGAAAAGTTCATGGGTACCAAGGTCTATCTTGAGACTTGGGTGAAGGTGAAGGAGAACTGGCGTGATAACATGAACTATGTCCGTTCCTTCGGCTACCGCGACGAATAATTCATAAACCCGACGATTTTCGCCATACTATCCCCGAGGAGGGATGGGTATGGACCAGGAAAACCTCTGGATGCTCTTCCGGGCAACAGGCGATCCTATGGCCTTTATGTGGTACAAAACCATGAGCAAGGAAGAACCGAAATGACCTGTGCGGACC
>JAFOCY010000190.1 GCA_017380995.1 Oscillibacter sp.
AATTCAAAATTCAAAATTCAAAATTATTAAATAAGGGTAAAAAAAGTGTAAAAGTGGGGAATTGGGATGGCAAAAAGCCACAAATGTCAAATAAAATGCAGTATATTGTTTGGTATTGTGCGTCATTGCGAGGAGCGTAGCGACGTGGCAACCGATGCTGCGTAGCGAGAGCTTGAACACTTTGCCGAGCCGCGAGGAGGAAAAGCCACGAATGTGGATTAACCTCAATTAATATACGTCATCCCCCGACTTGCATAGCAAGGCGATGGGGATCTCCCACTTAGAACACCTGAGCGATGACCGCTCCGGCCAACATCAGGGCCATGAGGCGGGAATAAGAGAGTATATCGCTGAAATATCCGGTCAGTCCATTATAGAGAGAACCGCCGATACCCATCAGCTTTCCTGCGATCCCCTTTTTCCCGTATCCCTGGGTCAAAAGCAGGATTACAAGAGCCAGGATCAGGAATGCGCTCCACTTCCCTGTCACTGCCCCAAGGGCAATGCAGAGGAAAACGGCGTACCAGGCCACTTCTCCGCAGAGGGCGGACATCACCTGTCCCCGCTTTACCTTCAGCCAGATGCTCACCGCCATACCGGTGAAGATCTGGACGAGGCCCAGGGCCAAGGACCCGATCAGGACCATGAGGGCGTCATTCAAGGGGGTAAAAAGGGCTGGCAGCGCGAAGGTGCTCCCGGGATTGATCAGCAACAGGAGCTGGGGGATGAAATCTCCGAAAAATCCGCCGGTCAGCGCCCCCCAGAAGAAGGTAGACACACCGCATAGGATGCCGATACCGAACATCTGGCCCATGGTCCCTTTGGGGTCATACTTCTTTTTAATAAACGCGCTGACAAGGATCATCAAAAGGCCGTATCCCATATCCGCCAGCATCAGCCCGAAAAACAGCACAAAGAAGGGGGCCATCAGAGGATTCGGGTCCACACCGTCATAGGCGGGGAGAGAGTACATCTCCGTCACCATGTTCATCGGTTCGGTGAGGGGGTTATTTTGAAGCTGGATGGGGACCTCCGGATACTCCTCCGGGGCAGGGTCCTCTGCTTTCCAGGCACATCCCAGTCCATCCAGCAAAGAAGTCACTTCCTCCATTCTTTCCGCCGGAGCCCAGCCGGAAAAATAGAGGATATTTTCGCCTTCCAGGAGCTGCTCCGCCCCCTGCTCCCGGGCAAGAGCGGCATTCAAATGATCTGCATAGAGCCGCATGGCAGAGCGGTTCGGAGCAGATTCCCGAATCACAGCTTCCGCCTGTTCCTGTTGGGCACGGTTTTCCGTAAGCTGTCGTTCCAGGCGGTCCAGATTCTCTGCCGCGGTCCCGGTATGGTCCGGGAAGGTGACCGCACTGAATGCGAAGGGCCGCAGAACCTCCAGAGCGGCGCCTTCTTCCTCCTTGTGGACGATCAGGCACAGATACCGCTGCTGGCGGTCCGCATTTACTTCCAAAAGCTCTGCCGCAAGTTCCTCCGCCGCCAGGGCGTTACGGGCTGTTCCGGTATCGGTATTGGCGGAAAAGACCCCCAGCCGCACCCGGCTTTTGGCGGTACCGGTCCGTTCCAGGGGCAGGTCCAGCCCCGCCCAGGGGCGAAGTGCCGCCATGGCAGACTGGATGCGGTCCGCCTCGCCTTTGAGTTTCCCCATCGTTTGCAGGGCTTCGTTCACCCTTGCGCAGGCTTCCTCGCCTTGCTTCAGCTCTTCGCCACCAAAAAATTCTTCCTTTGTCACCTTTCGGCGCTTGATAAAGGGGCCGTCCTTCACTTCCCCAAAGCGCTTCACCGCCTCCAGGGCGGTATTGGCGTCGGTAAGGAGGGTCCGCTGGCGGGACGCGTGAGAGGTCCCCCGCTCCATAAGGTCCGCAAAGGCCGCCGGTTCCGGGCTGCTCAGCTCTACGCAGCCAAGGTCCATGAGGGCGGAGAGAAGCGCCTCACGGTCCTGACGCATCGCGATCACCCGCAGCTTTTTCATTTTTACAATGGCCATTTAGTCTTTCACGACCCTTTCCACGATAAAGTCTACCGCTTCGGCCAGGCGTTTCTCTCCTTCCCGGCGAAGCGTTTCTGCCTTTTCTGCCGTTTCCCGGTCCAAGATCTCACACCGCTGTGCGCCACGCTGTTCGGCGGCAGCCAGAAGGGCCCGCTCTTCCTCCTCAGCCTCCCGGCGCACCTGGACCAGCAAAGCCTCACCGGCTGCGCGGGCGGCCTCCTTCAGTTCCCGTGCTTTTTGATCTGCCTGGGTCTTCCGGCGGCCCATTTCCGCTTCCATCTCAGTGATCTTCTCCATAGCCTCCAGTGACATGGCATTCACCTTCTTTCCTGTATCGCTTCGCTTTATTGCGAATAATTCTTATTATTCCAAATTATACTACGTTTCCAAAAATATTGCAACCGCATTTTGCAACTTTTATTTTCCATCCCGCATATCTCTGACAAGTTATTTTACATTACATCTGCTCATTTTCACTGTCTTAACAGCATCTTAGTCAATGCTTTTTGAATTGTAAACTTTTTCTGTCTTTCTTATGAAGGTAAAGTAAGAGGGCTCCCACAAACTCTAAGCTTGCAGGAGCCCTGTTAGTATATGCAGTTTTTTCAGCTTAAACCGTGATCAGTTCCGGATTCTCCAGAAGCTTTTGCATATCGGAAAGGATGCGGCCCACTTCCAGACCGTCAAACACACGGTGGTCGAAGGTCAGGAATACGTGCATCATGGAACGGACCTTGATGTCATCGCCCACCACCACAGGCTTCTTCACGGCGCGGCCAAAGCCCAGAATGGCCACCTGAGGGGGATTGATGATGGGGGTGGACCAATCGATGGGGAACATTCCCACGTTGGAGATGGTGAAGGTGCCGCCTCCCTGCTCGCCACCCTTGAGCTTCTGGTCTCGGGCGCGAAGGGCAACATCGCTCATGGCGTTGTGGAGCTCCACCAGGCTCATGCGCTCGGCATTTTTCACCACGGGGACCATGAGGCCCACCTCTGCGGCAACGGCCACAGAGAGGTTCACGGCAGAATGGACATAGAGGGTCTTGCCATCGAAGGTAGCGTTGGCGGTGGGATGCTTTTGGAGCATCTTCACCGTGGCCATGGCAAGAAGATCGTTGACGGTGACCTTGCAGCCCAGGTACTCCTGGTTTGCAACCAGCTTCTGGCGGTAATCCAGCAGCTCCGTCACATCCACCTCCACGGCAGCGGTACACTGAGCCATCTCCTGAAGGCTGTTGAACATATTCTTTGCAATGGCCTTGCGAATACCGGTCATCTGGATCTCGGTGACCACATCGTCAGGCACGGCAGCAGCGGCAGGCACGGCAGGCGCATTCTTCTGCTCTTCCAGATACTCCTGTACATCCTGGGCGATAATGCGTCCATTGGGACCGGTGCCCTTCACCGCACAAAGGTCTACGCCCTTCTGCTTTGCGATCTTCTTGGCAAGACCGGTGGCCCGGACCCGGCCGCCGGTGCTTTGGGCAATGGGGGCCGCGGGAGCGGCAGGCACGGCAGGCTCCTCTACCACAGGAGCTGCCTCAGGAGCAGGAGCCACAGCAGGGGCAGCACCGCCGCAGAGGGCAGCATACTCTGCCTCACTTTCAGCAACAATGCCGATGGGAGCGCCTACGGCAACGGTGTCGCCCTCCTGGGCAGTAATGTGGAGAATGCCGTCATGGGTGCAGTTGAACTCAATGGTGTTCTTCTCATTTTCGAACTCCATGATGACATCGCCCTTTTTCACCTGCTGGCCTTCTGCGGCTGTCCAGGCGGCGATGGTGCCTTCCACCATCGTAAGGCCCGCGCGGGGCATGACCAATTCAAAACTCATACGCGCCCTCCCTTACTTGTAGCGCTCCACCTGGGCGCGGACAGCCTTGGCGATATCGGCGGCATCAGGGATCACGTGCTTTTCCAGGGTAATGTTATAGGGCATGGGGATATCCAGAGCGGCAACACGGCTGATGGGGCCATCCAGCTCGTCGTACATCTCCTCCTGAAGCATAGCCGCCAGCTCTGCGCCGATACCGGCGGTCTTGTTGCTCTCCTCGGCAATGACAACGTGGTGGGTCTTGCGGAT
>JAFOCY010000191.1 GCA_017380995.1 Oscillibacter sp.
CTTATGGCATCGGAACCCTGGGTAAGGAAGCCCGCGCTTTTGTGGACTTCCTTGCCAAAGCAAAGCAGCGCTGGTGGCAGATCCTGCCCGTTGGCCCCACCAGCTACGGCGACTCTCCCTACCAGAGCTTTTCCGCCTACGCGGGAAACCCCTACTTTATCGACCTGGAGCAGCTCATCGACATTGGCCTTTTGAACAAGGATGAGGTGGAGGGCTGCGACTGGGGCAGCGACCCCACCAAGGTGGATTACGGCAAGATCTACGAAAGCCGCTTTGCCCTCCTGGAGAAGGCTGGCCGTAAGGGCTGGGAGCGCTACGGCGCGGAGATCGAGGCCTTCATCAGCCAGAATAAGTCCTGGCTCCCCGATTACGCCCTTTTCATGGCCCTCAAGCGGGCCAACGGCATGCAGGCCTGGACGGCGTGGCCCGAGGATGTGCGGATGCGCGAGCCTCAGGCTCTGGAAAAGGCCCGGGAGGAGCTGCAGGAGGATATCCGCCTGTTCTCTTTCATCCAGTTCGTCTTCTTCCAGCAGTGGCGCAGCCTCAAGGCCTACGCCCATGAGAAGAACGTGGGCATCATCGGTGATATGCCCATCTATGTGGCCATGGACTCTGCCGACGTCTGGGCCGACCCCAAGAGCTTCCAGCTGGATAGCCGCAACGTCCCCACCGAGGTCTCCGGCGTCCCGCCTGACAGCTTCACCGCCGACGGCCAGCTCTGGGGCAATCCCCTTTACAACTGGGAGGCCATGAAGGCGGACGGTTACGGCTGGTGGATCCGCCGCATCGCCGGCGCAAGCAAGCTCTACGATGTCATCCGCATTGACCATTTCCGGGGCTTTGAGAGCTACTGGGCGGTGCCCGGAGACGCCAAGACCGCCAAGGACGGCCATTGGGTCAAGGGCCCGGGCATGGACCTTTTGGGCGTTTTGAAGCGCTGGTTCCCGGACCTGGAGTTCATCGCCGAGGACCTGGGCTATCTCACCCCGGAGGTCAAGCAGCTCCTGGAGGACTTTGGCTTCCCCGGCATGAAGGTGCTGGAGTTCGCCTTTGACTCCCGTGAGCCCAGCAACTACCTGCCCCACACCTACCACCATAACTGCGTGTGCTACGCCGGTACCCACGATAACGCCCCCCTTGCCCGCTGGCGCAAGGAGGCCGCCAAGGAGGATATCGCCATGGCAAAGCAGTATCTGGGTCTGAACCGCTCCGAGGGCTTTATCCGCGGCGTTCTCCGCGGCGGAATGAGCTCCGTTGCAGACCTCTTCGTTGCCCAGATGCAGGATTACCTGGAAGATACCGGCCGTATCAATACTCCCGGTGTCGCCAGCGGAAACTGGCAGTGGCGTCTGACCGAGGGCAAGCTCACCGACGAGCTTGCCGCGGATATTGCCGCCATGACCACCATCTACGGCCGCGCATAAAGCTGAAAAAAGGAACTTCCCGGAAGGGAAGTTCCTTTTTTATATCCACCGATTAAGCGCGCTTGCAGCGGCCGATGACAAAGCCCACCAGGCCGCACACCGCTGCCGGCACCAGCCAGCCAAAGCCCTGGGCGCTTAAGGGCAGGGCCATCCACAGCCCCGCAGTCTGGGCGGCGCTGACCACCAGGGCGCCCGCCGCGGCGCAGCGGACCGCCATGTGGTCCGGGAGCCACTTTTCCAGAAAGCTCATGCAAACCACCACCAGCGTGGGAGGGTACACGATATTCAAAATGGGGGCGGCGATGGAGACGATGGTATCCAATCCGAAGTTGGCCGCCACGGCGGAAAATACGCACATCACAAGGACCATCTTCTGGTAGGAGACCTTCAAAAGGGAGGAGAAGAAGTCCGCAGAGGAGCTGACCAGGGCCGCCGCCGTGGTGATGCAGGCAAGGGCCACGATGAGGGCAAAGAGCCACAGGCCGCTCTTACCCATCAGGTCTTCCACAATGGCCACCATCAGCGCGGAGCGCTGCACGGAGAGGTCAAAGAAGTCGGAGGTGGTGGCGCCAAGATAAGTAAGGCCCAGATACACCGCCATCAGCGCCCCACCGGCCACCAAAGAGGCGCCGGCCACCACTGAGACCTTTTTCTTGCCGGAGTAGCCCTTGTCCTCAGCACTTTTGGGGATGATGATGCCAAAGAGAATGGCGGCCAGCACATCCATGGTCTGGTAGCCCGCCTCAATGCCGGTACCGGCTACGCTCTCCACCAGCACGCGGTCCGTGGGGAGGGGGCCCATGGGGTCCAGGAGGCCCAGGACGATCAGCACCAGCAATCCCAGAAGCAGGGCAGGGGTCAGGAGCTTGCCCACAATGTCCACCACCGCGCTTTGCTTGACGCACATGGCGAAGATCAGTGCGAAGAAGAGGACGGAGAACAGCACCGGGCTGACGTTGCCCACCAGGGGGGTGAGGGCCATCTCATGGGTGGTAGCGGCGGTGCGGGGGATGGCCAGCATGGGACCGATGCAAAGGGTGATGGCGGTGAGAAGGATTTTTGCGGGGACAGCGCCGATGCGCTCCATCAGCTTGTCCGTGCTGCCGCAGCGCAAAATGGCAAACATGGCCAGCAGCGCCAGGCCAATATCCGCCAGATAGTACCAGGCAAAGCCGGCGAACCAGGAACTGCCGCAGCCAAGGCCCAGATAGGGAGGGAAGATGACGTTGCCTGCCCCGAAGAACATGGAAAAGAGGGCGAAGCCGATGACACAGATGTCGAAAACAGGTTTGCGCATGAGAAACTCCTTTTTTCTGCTTGCGGAACGCGCCGCAATGGGGTAAAATCAAAATTTGTGGAAAAACGGGGGAACTTTTCCCCGACGCACTCCGTCAGTATATCCGGTAACACAAAAAATAGCAACCAACAACAAGGAGAATTTTCATGAAAAAACTGACTGCCCTGCTGCTGGCCATGAGCCTGTGCCTGGCCCTGAGCGCCTGCGGCGCCAAAGAAACCGCCCCTGAGGCTCCTGAGGCCTCCGCCGCCTCCACCGAAGCCCCCGATGTGACCGTGGAGCTGCCCGAGGTGGACCCCGATGTGGATGTGCCCGCCGCCTCCACGGAAGGTCCCGAGGAGATCGAGATGCCCACCGTTCCCGCCGAGCCCGGCTCTGAGGGCCCCTCTGAGCCTGAGACCCCCTCTGTAGAGGTGGAAGAGCCCGCCGCTCCTGAGATGCCTGCCGTGTCTTCCGGGGTGGACCTGAACGGCTTTTACACCTCCGTGTGCACCACCTACGGCGAGAATTTCCCCGCCAACATGAACCTGTGCGAGTCCGTGGAGATGCTGGACGCCTTCTATCCGGGCCTGTCCGGTCTGGAGACCAAGCAGCTGATGATCTATCAGCCCATGATGGGCGCGGTGGTCTGCGAGATCGCCCTGGCGGAAGCTGCCAACGAGGCCGACGTGGAGACCATCAAGGGCATCTTCCAGAGCCGTATCGACTCCCAGGTGGACGGCGGTGCCTGGTACCCCGAGAGCATCGAGGGCTGGAAAAATAACTCCCGCATCGTGGCAAACGGCAATACCATCATGATGATCGCCTACAGCGAGTGCGACGCCGTGGTGGAGGCTTTCAACGCCCTCTTTTAACAGACGACACACATAAAAAAGCGGAGGACGGAAGTCCTCCGCTTTTTCCTTTGGGTGGTTTAGATCTTGATCAGCTCGTAGTCCCGGCTGCCAAGGCCCAGCTTTACAGCGTGGTCCAGGCACACCTGCCACTCGGTGTCGGGGTGGGCGGCACGGAAGTGGTCGGGATCGGCAGAAGCGTCCTTCATGCAGCTGATGGGGTTCACCGGCTGGGCGTTCACCGCGTCGGCGCAGGCCTGGTCCAGGGCCACAGGGTCGAAGGAGGCGAACATACCAACATCGGGGACGATGGGCGCGTCATTCTCGCTGTGGCAGTCACAGTTGGGGGAGACGTCCCGCACCAGGGAGATGTGGAAGCAGGGGCGGCCATCCACAACGGCCTTGGTGTACTCGGCGATCTTCTTATTCAGGATGGCGGGGGCGGCGTCGTTGGCGGCGCGGATGGCGTCCACCGGGCAAAGAGCCAGGCAGCGGCCGCAGCCTACGCACTTATCTACGTCAATGGCGGCCTTGCGGTCGGTAATGACGGGGGCGTCATGGGCGCAGATCTTGGCGCAGTTGCCGCAGCCAATGCACTTTTCGGTCTTCACATAGGGCTTGCCGGAGGAGTGCATCTCCATCTTGCCGGCCCGGGAGCCGCAGCCCATGCCGATGTTTTTCAGGCACCCGCCCATACCGGCCTGCTCGTGGCCCTTGAAGTGGGTGAGGGAGATGAACACGTCCGCGTCCATCACGGCGCGGCCGATCTTGGCTTCAGAAACATATTCGCCGCCTTCTACGGGAACCAGAGCCTCGTCAGAGCCCTTCAGACCGTCGCCAATCAGGATGTGGCAGCCGGTGGAGAAGGGGGAGAAGCCGTTGACGTATGCGGACTCAATGTGGTCCAGAGCGTTCTTACGGCCGCCGACATACAGGGTGTTGCAGTCGGTGAGGTAGGGCTTACCGCCCAGGCTCTTGACAACATCCACCACGGCCTTGGCCCAGTTGGGCCGCAGGTAGGCAAGGTTGCCGGGCTCACCGAAATGGATCTTGATGGCAACGTACTTGCCCTCCATGTCGATCTCGCCGATGCCGGCGGTCATGATGAGGCGGGAGAGCTTCTGGGGCAGATTTTCCCGGAAGGTGGGGGCGCGGAAATCCGCAAAGTAAACTTTGGACTTTTCAGCCATAACTTCTTTCTCCTTCGTTTTGATCAAAATGATTTTTTACTCGTCCAGATCCACGCTGATGTTGTCTGTTCCGTGTTGGTCAAACTCGCTGAGATAGGTGTCGATGCGCTCCATCAGGGCGGTGTAGTTTTCCCGTGTCAGGGGCTCGCCGTCCATGTCCCGCAGGGCCATTTCCTCCGCCAGGATCTCGTAGAACACGATATCCTCGTAATGCTCGATGGCCTCGTGGATGCCGCCGTCGGCAAAGGCGCGGGAGGGGATCAGCTCTCCCTGGTAAAGCTCCACCAGCTTGCTCATTTTATGCTGCAGGCAGTGGGAGAAGATCAGGCTTTCCACCCGGTCGTACTCCTTAATGCGGTCATTTTCCCGGGTGGAGTTGATGACCCAGTTTCCTATGTACACAAGATCCAGCAGATACCGGAACTGCTGCTCGGTCAATTCAATTTTCATGGCAATACACCTCCTGGGGCCATAAAATCTGATTTGATACTCATTATAGCAGAGGCATGGTGGAAATTCCACATAAAAAGCGAGGAAAAAGAGGAAAATCTCCCTTGCGGGGCCCTGTGTCCTTATAGTATAATAGATTGCCAACAAAATGTACACCAGGAGGCGCTATGGAAGAGAAAAAGCTTCCCGTGATGCTCTCCATCCGGGGAGAGCAGTATTTTGACGATGTGGACCCCGACGCAACGGAGCTGATGACCGAGGGCACCTTGACGCTCCGGGAGGGAAACCTCTACCTGGCCTACCAGGAGTCGGAGCTGACGGGCATGGAGGGGACCACCACTACCTTTGCCGTGGAGGGACCGCGGGTGACGCTGATACGCACCGGCAGCGTGAACTCCCAGATGGTCTTTGAGGAGGGCAAACAGCATACCTCCCTCTATGAAACGCCCTTTGGCGAGCTGACGGTGGATATCCAGACCAGCAAGCTCATTCACAATCTCTCCGAGCGGGGAGGCCTCATGGAGATCAAGTATTCCATCGCCGTGGAGCATACCGTGACGGGGCGGAACTGCTTTAAGATCCGCGTCCGGCCCAAGAAATAAATTTCCGAAAGAGGACTTAGAATATGACCAACATGA
>JAFOCY010000192.1 GCA_017380995.1 Oscillibacter sp.
AAATCCAGCTAATGTTTGTCAAGCCTATTTTTGCAGAGACACTATCAAAAAAAGGGCATAGAAAATAAACCCACCAGATTGCGGGCTCGAAAAAATAGATGTACAATCGAAGCGATCTATCTGTAGAGCTCCATTGCTCTGGCATAGTAGATTCGGAGGAACTTGTTAACACCGGCCATTTTGGCCACGTTGTAGGGCTTTCCCTCCTGCTCTTTCTTCAGCATGAAAAGGTATACAGGATCGTCCTGAGGTTTTGTCAGTTTAAGGGCCTGCATGACCTCAAAACAAGCCTTCCGGAGAGCAGAGCTGCCACGCTTTGAAATGTGGCGGTTTCTGCTCTCAAACTGTCCGGACTGATACGGTGGCGCATCATTCCCGGCAAAAGAGTTAAGAGCCTTAGCGCTATGGAAACGCCGTATATCTCCAATCTCGGCCAGGATGACAGGTCCAAGCCGGTCACCAACACCGTTCATGGCACGCAGCACTTTGTATTCAGGGATGGTTTCCGCAATGTTCTGCATCTGTGTAATGATTTCATCAGCTGCATTTTGAGCGGTGGACAAGAGATCGACGCACTGGTCCTGAGCGGCCCAAATGTAGGGGTCTTCTCCCCGGGTAGTAATGCTTTCACGGGCCAGTTCGTAGATTGCCAGTCCTTTCTTGGGAGCATAGCGATCCGGCGTCTTTTTCATAAGAGTTGTATAGGCGGAGAGAAAACGAGTTTTGCCAATCCGCTGAATTTCGTCGAAAGACTTAAAACGCTTAATGAAGAGCAATAATGCACATTTTTCCGGTTTTCGGCTTTTAAGCTCAAGAATTTTCGTAATTCCGGGCATTGTCTGATCCAAAAGGTTAATAAGCTGCACCTTGAGTTTGGTAACAAAAGAGATTCTTTGTTGGTACTGTCTGGACAGAAATTTGAGGTCTTCATATTTTTGCTCCATGAAACTGTAGGGTACAAGCCTGTAAGATTTCTCCAGAGCAAATGTTGCGATGCGAAGAGCATCTTTCTTATCCGTCTTTGCTTTGTGGAGCTCCACATCTCCGTACTTCTTCATTTGATACGGGTTAACAACACATACCGGAAAACCTTCTTCCTGTAGCTTTTTCAGAACAGGATAATGATAGTGTCCGGTATATTCCAGCAGGATGGTTACAGGCTCATTAAATGCCTTTAACCGGGATGCGAGAGCAGTCATTTCCGGTTGGGTATGTGCCATGTTGAACGGAGTTGCCAGAACGGTTCCATAGGAATCCAGGATGGCAACAGTGCTCTTGGATTTCGAAACATCAATTCCAACAGCGATCATAGTTTTCCTCCTTCGTGGATGGTATTGATCGGTTCCAGCACTTCAAAATTCATTCAGATTGGTGCGTTAAACGGGAGCAGCATTCTGTCCCAACCAGCTAAATCGAATGCAGAATGATGAAGGATGGCTGACACATTTGTCGTCGGGCGTGGTGTCCCAATTGGAAATTCCGTCAGGCCGACCTCCTTCATCATAAAAGAAAAGCGAAGGCTGTTAAACCTTCGCTTATATATTACCAATTGGAATTTACACCTTTGGGGACTTGCGAACCTTTGTATAACAGTATATTGAGCTAAAAATATCAATGCAGAATATGAACTGCACAAAAATGTTTGCAATTAGCGTTATTAGAGATATTTTTCTGCTTTTATAGCCATTCAAGATTCCACAGACTCCATACGCCGAGGACGAAAGCAGTAGAGAATAATCAAATACAAAGAGAGTTGGAATCAAAGTAATGCTGAGGACATGAGTAAGCAGTACGATTGAGAATATAAAAAGATAAATGGGAACATGGCATAGCTTTAGCAGCATACCCCAAAATAATATCTGTTCTCCATCAAAACCACAGCGAGGAAGAATAAAAGCATACATCATATTAAGCAAGAGGACTGCCAAATACAAAATAATTCCTGCACGAATGTTGGCGTTGTTCCCGAACGAATATGACATAAAGCAACCAAACGCATAAGGTGTAATCAACAATAAAAGCATGGGAATTTTCTTCATGAGCATTCACCACCCACAAAGTCTTAGTTGTCTTTTGGTTCACTCTATCATATCTCGTCAATTATTTCAACGATTGGCAACATCGCCGGAGTTGATCGCACCAACACTTTAGGTTAATTCGGACAACATGCGCCCGGCATGGACAAACTTCCTCCAACATGATATAATATAAAGTCACAGAACCGCATGTGATGCGGACATCATAGCAAATGTTTGTCCGAAAGGATTTAAAAAATTATGAAGAAATATGCTCTGGTCCCTCTCGTTTCCGTTGCAGGCGGTGCCGCGGCCTTCGTGCTGCGCCTGCTCCAGAACCGAACCGGCTTTGAAGCCTCCACCGGTCTGCCTGTTCCCGGCAATCTTCCGGGACTTGCGCTGATCGTCTGCTTCGTACTGCTGGCTGCCGCGCTGGCAGTTCTGTCCCGAAAGTTCCCCCAGGACGCCGGAGACGGTCCCGCATTCCCCGCCGCTTTCACCACGAACAATACCACCCTCCTGTTCCTTCCTGTAGCCGGTATTCTGTTGATATCGCTCTCCGGTCTGGCAGATCTGTTCGAGGGACTTACTATGAACAACCTTCTGGCTCAAATGAAAGCCGCGGCTGATCCGTATGCCGTGCTGGAGGATGCCATTTACGGTTTCTCCGGAAAGACGCAGTTGATCCTCGGCGTTCTGACCCTTCTGGGGGCTGCCGCTCTCTTCCTTTCCGCCGTTTCCTGCCGCCAAAAAGAGGGCGAGGATGTCACTCCCTCCTTCAGTGGAAATCTGCTGCTGGTGTTCCCCGTGGTCCTCGTTGTGCGGTTGGTGATGACCTACCGCCTGGACTCTGTCAATCCGGCTCTGTCCGCCTACTATGTAGAGCTTCTTGCTCTGGTCTTTTTGACCCTGGCGTTCTATCGTCTGTCTTCTTTTGCCTTTAATGCTGGCCGGACAGCCCGGTTCGCCCTGTATACCGGTTTGGCCGTTGTATTCTCTCTGGCCACTCTGGCGGATGGAGGTCCTCACCTGTCCTCCCTGCTGCTTTACGCAGGCAGTGCGGTGACCGCTCTGGGCTTCCTGTTGCTGCAGTTCTCCTCCGAGGTTTGTGATTCCGGTATCTGAATGGAAGATAAAGAGAAACAGGACCAGCCAAATGGCTGGTCCTGTTTCTTATTTTTTGGAAGATTGGATGAAAAGAAGTTTTGTCTCTTGCAAGTATTACGATACACAAGAGTTGTTAAGCAAACCAGCCCCAATTGTTACAAAAGTATTAAATCTTCAGATCTGTACTTTGTTTTATTTGGGCCGCTCTATTTCCGGTTCGTTCTTTCGCCGAAGTCGGGCAAAAAACTCCGCCAGCACCTCCCGGCACTCCTCCGCCAGAATCCCTCCTACCAGCGCCGGGCGGTTGGGGAAATTCTCCATGAACAGGTTCATCACACCGCCGCAGGCACCCATAGCCTCATCCCGCGCGCCGTACCACACCCGCTTCACCCGGGCGTTCAGAATCGCTCCGGCGCACATGGGACAGGGTTCCAGCGTCACATACAGCTCGCAGTCATCCAGCCGCCAAGTCCCCAGCGTTTCATTTGCCTGAGCAATGGCCTCCATCTCGGCGTGAGAGGAAGTGGCCTTCTTCTCTTCCCTGCGGTTGCGGCCGCGGCCCACGATCTCCCCGTTCCGGACGATTACACATCCCACCGGCACCTCACCGGCACCGGCTGCCTCCCATGCCAGAGCCAGAGCTTCCTTCATATATTGTTCCTGCTGTGTCAGCATTGGTATCCTCCTCTGCATGAAAACTGGCATATTTGTCCAAACTTACCATACAACTGATGGTAGGAGGGACATCCACATGAAACGTTTATTTTCTCAAAAACAACGCCCGGACCCAGAGCTCCTGGCGCTGAAGGAAGAACTGCAGGAAGCCCAGTGGGAACTGACCCTGGCCTACCGCCAATTCAACCGGGCCGTTGACCCGGAACTGGTGGAGTCCTGCGTCTACCACATCAGCTCCGTAAAGGCCCGGTGCAACTACCTGATCCGAAGCATCAAGGAGCGGGACCCCAGCGCAATCGCTGCCGCAAAACCGGAGGGGGACGCCATATGGACTTAAACCAAACTGTCATCGCCGGCCTTCTGGCACTCTTTTTCCTCATCGCCCTGATCCGTATCTTCAGCACGCCTCTGCGCATCGCCCTGAAATTGCTGGTAAACACGCTGCTGGGATTTCTGGCCCTCTGGGCCGCAAATCTCACGGCGGGCTTCACCGGGATCACGCTGGGATTTAATCTTTTGAACGCACTGGTCATCGGCGTTTTGGGCCTTCCGGGATTCGTTTTGCTCCTGCTGACCCAGTGGGTCCTTTAATTCTACATAGCTGCAGATTTCACTCTATTCGCGCCGGACGAACCAGCTTTCGTCCGGTTCTTCTGTTTCTCTCAAAAAGTACTTCTGTTTTCCGGAAACATAGCGAAAACGAAACATTCGGCATTGTGCAAAAAACTTTTCTTTGTTTTTCTACCTCTTCTCAAAAATTGAAGTTGAGCATTCGAGAGATAATCAAAGAAAACAAGAGATTTTTTGAGCTTTCGTTGTGTTAAATCAATTTTGTGTTGACATCCCGTATTTGTCGTGATATAAATATCCTTGCTCCGATTTTACCCCGGAGCTCTTGATTTGTAAAGCAAATGCAAAATATATAAATAAGGAGAAAACACCATGTCCACTTTTATGGCAAACAAGGCCAACATCGAGCGCAAGTGGTACGTTCTGGACGCTGCCGGTAAGCCCCTGGGCAAGACCGCTGTCCGTGCTGCCGACCTGCTGCGCGGCAAGGGCAAAGTCACTTTCACTCCCCATGCTGACTGCGGCGACAACGTCATCATCATCAACGCCGGCAAGGCTGTCCTGACCGGCAAGAAGGGCGAGCAGAAGTTCTATCGCACCCACTCCGGTTGGGTTGGCGGCCTGAAGGAAACTCCTTATCGCATTCTGATGCAGGAGAACCCCCAGCTGGCTATGCGTACCGCTGTTAAGGGTATGCTGCCCAAGAACAACCTGTGCAGAAAGTCC
>JAFOCY010000193.1 GCA_017380995.1 Oscillibacter sp.
CAAGGTCGACGGCGTCCTCGTCCACTACAACCGTTCCTGCAAGCCCTGGTCCGGCTACATGGCCGAGATGCAGCGCCGCTTCACCGCCGACCTGGGCGTGCCCTGCGCAGGCTTTGACGGCGACCAGGCTGACCCCCGCAACTTCAACGAGGCTCAGTACGAGACCCGCGTCCAGGGTCTGGTGGAAGCCATGGCAGAGAACAAAAAGGCAAAGGAGGCCCAGGCATGAGCATCGAAGTTATGATCAAAGAGTTTGCTGAGATCGCAGCAAATCCCAAGGCTCAGCTGAACAAGTACAAGGCTGAGGGCAAGAAGTGCATCGGCGTGCTGCCCTACTACGCTCCCGAGGAGCTGGTGGAGGCTGCCGGCATGGTGCCCTTCGGCATGTGGGGCAGCAACAAGAAGACCATCGCCCGCGCCAAGGAGTACTGCGCTACCTTCTACTGCACCATCGCTCAGCTGGCTCTGGAGATGCTGCTGGACGGCACCATGGACCAGCTGGACGGTATCATCACCCCCACCATCTGCGATACCCTGCGTCCCATGAGCCAGAACTTCCGCGTGGCCATGAAGGATAAGCTGCCCTGCATCTTCCTGGCTCATCCCCAGAACCGCTTCGCTCCCTGGGGCCTGCAGTTCTGCATCGACCAGTACACCAACGTGCGCAACGAGCTGAACAAGATCGCCGGCCACGAGATGACCGATGAGGACATCCGCGCCGCTATCGTCCTGTACAACAAGGCACGTGCCGCCCGCCGCGAGTTCGTCAAGCTCGCCAACGACCACTGCGACGTCATCACCGCTACCAAGCGCTCCGCCGTCCTCAAGGCCGCATGGTTTATGACCAAGGCTGAGTACACTGAGAAGCTGGTTGCTCTGAATGCCGAGCTGAAGGCCCTGCCCGTTTGCCAGTGGAAGGGCGTCAAGGTCGTCACCTCCGGTATCATCTGCGATAACCCCGAGCTGCTGAAGATCTTCGATGACAACAACATCGCCATCGCCGCCGATGACGTTGCCCACGAGACCCGCGCCTTCCGTGTGGACGCCAGCGAGGAGGGCGATCCCATGATGGCTCTGGCCCAGCAGTTCGCCGACCAGGACTACGAGGTCCTGCTCTACGATCCCCAGTCCAGCAAGAACCGCCGCGGCGAGTTCGTTGCCAACATGGTCAAGGAGTCCGGCGCTCAGGGCCTGATCCTCTTCATGCAGCAGTTCTGCGACCCCGAGGAGATGGAGTATCCCTACCTGAAGAAGGCTCTGGACGAGGCCGGCATCCCCCACATCAAGCTGGGCGTGGACCAGCAGATGCGCGACTTCGGCCAGGCTGCTACCGCTATCCAGGCCTTCGCAGACGTCATCGCCTAAGTTTTACGTGATCCTTCGGGCTGGCCGTCCCGCCCAAAACCGGCCAAACAAAAAACACTATATAAGGTGGTAAAAGAAGAATGAGCAATTTCGGTTACTCCATGCCTTCCTACTTCCAGAACATGCCCCAGGTCGGCAAGGCCGTTGCAGCTCCCAAGGCTGAGAACGTCGCCGCTCTGAAGGCTGTTGAGGAGAAGATTGAGGCCCGCGTCAACGAAGTCCAGGCCGCCGGCCGCAGCGATGAGTCCCTCAACGCTTCCGGTCAGATGACCGCCCTGCAGCGCATTGAGCTGCTGGTGGACGAGGGCACCTGGTGCCCCATGTGCAGCCTCTACAACCCCGCCAAGAATAAGGACGGCTCTACCGGCGTCATCACCGGCCTGGGCAAGATCAACGACAAGTGGGCCGTGGTCATCGCTTCCGATAACAAGAAGCTGGCCGGCGCCTGGGTCGGCGGTCAGGCTCTGAAGCTGACCCGCGCTACCGACATGGCCAAGATGCTGAACATCCCCCTGGTGTACCTGCTCAACTGCTCCGGCGTTAAGCTGGACGAGCAGGAGAAGGTCTATGCCGGCCGTGTTACCGGCGGTACTCCCTTCTATCGCCACGCCGAGCTGGAGCAGCTGGGTATCCCCGTGCTGGTCGGCATTTACGGCACCAACCCCGCCGGCGGCGGCTACCACTCCATCAGCCCCACCATCCTGATCGCTCACGAGAAGGCCAACATGGCAGTCGGCGGCGCCGGCATCGTCGGCGGCATGAAGCCCAAGGGCTACATCGACCAGGAAGCTGCTGAGGAGATCATCAAGAACACTGTCAACGCCGGTAAGATCGATCCTCCCGGTGCTGTCAACGTCCACTTCAACAAGACCGGCTTCTTCCGCGAGGTCTACTCCGGTGAGGAAGGCGTCATCGCCGCTCTGAAGAAGTACATGGACGCTATGCCCGCTTACAACGAGAACTTCTACCGCGTGGCCGATCCCGCAGAGCCCGCTTACGAGGCTGAGGACCTGTACACCAACCTCAACGCCAACCAGAAGCAGTTCTACGAGGTCCGCAACGTCCTGGGCTGCCTGTTCGACAACAGCGAGTTCATGGAGTACAAGAAGGGCTACGGTCCCGAGATCGTCTGCGGCCTGGCTAAGGTCAACGGCCTGCTGACCGGTGTTGTCACCAACCACCAGGGCCTGATCCCCAACTATCCCGAGTATCCCTCTGCCGGCGGCCCCATCGGCGTTGGCGGCAAGCTGTATCGTCAGGGCCTGATGAAGATGAACGAGTTCGTCACCCTCTGCGCCCGTGACCGTCTGCCCATCGTTTGGCTGCAGGATACCACCGGTATCGACGTCGGCGATCCCGCTGAGGAAGCCGAGCTGCTGGGCCTGGGCCAGTCCCTGATCTACTCCATCCAGAACGCTGATGTTCCCCAGATGGAAGTCACCATGCGTAAGGGCACCGCTGCTGCTCACTATGTCATGGGTGGTCCTCAGGGCACCGGCCGCAACGTGTTCTCCCTGGGCACCGCTGCCACCGAGATCTACGTTATGCACGGCGAGACTGCCGCTACCGCTATGTACTCCCGCCGCCTGGTGAAGGATCAGAAGGACGGTAAGGATCTGCAGCCCACCATCGACAAGATGAACGCTCTGATCCAGGATTACGCTGCCAAGTCCAACCCCATGGCCTGCGCCGAGCAGGGCCTGGTGGACGAGATCGTCAAGCTCTCCGACCTGCGCAACTACATCGCTGCCTTCGTCGGCGCCGCTTACCAGAATCCCAAGTCCATCTGCCCCTTCCATCACATGCTGCTGCCCCGCAACATCCGCGAGTGGAACAGCCTGCATAAGTAATTGCGTATCCGCCTGTCCGGGCGCGTGATGCGCGCGCCCGGAAGGATACAATATTTGTTAAGAAAGGAACATAACTCATATGATCCACGGCTCTATGAGCATGGGCACTGCCGGTATCGTTTGTATCGTCAGTATGCTGATCGTCTTCGCTGTGCTGCTGATCCTGTACGCAGCAACGATGATCATGGGCTCTGTCCTGGGTAAGGTCACCAAGAAGCCCGCCGCTGCCCCCAAGGCCGCCGCCCCCAAGGCTGCTGCCGCTCCCGCCGCTCCCAAGCAGGATGACGGCGAGCTGCTGGCCATTCTGGCCGCCGCTGTTGCTGCCATCGAAGGCAGCGGCAACCCCATGGTCCGCAACCGCGAGGACCTGGACTGATCCATCCAAACTCAAATCAATCAAAACATTAAGTTTAGAGGAGAAAATTCAACATGAAATCTTATACCATCACCGTTAATGGCAAGGCTTATGATGTCCAGGTCGTCGAGAACAAGGCCGGCGCTGCTGTCCCCGCTGCTGCCCGCATCCAGGCTGTGACCCCCGTTGCTGCTCCCGTTGCTGCTCCTGTTGCCGCCCCCGTGGCCGCTCCCGTTGCTGCTCCCGCTCCCGCCGCTGCTCCCGCCGCCGGCGCCAACTCCGTTACCGCTCCCATGCCCGGCAAGGTCCTGTCTGTGCAGTGCACTGAGGGTGCCGCCGTTGCCGAGGGCGCTGTCCTGATCACCTTCGAGGCCATGAAGATGGAGAACGAGATCATGGCTCCCGCTGCTGGTACCGTTTCCAAGATCTATGTCAAGGTTGGCGACATGATCGAGGCTGGCTCTCCCGTGGTTGACCTGGCCTGAGTCCAGTTTGAATCCTAAAACTTAAAGGAGACTTCCATGGAACTTTTTACTGGAACCATTGGCGGTATCATCGGCACTTCCGGCTTTGCTATGATGGACATCAAGAGCCTCATCATGATCGCTCTGTCCTGCTTGCTGCTGTACCTTGGTATCGTTAAGAAATTCGAGCCTCTGCTGCTGGTCGGTATCGCTTTCGGTATGCTGCTGACCAACCTGCCCGGCTCCGAGATCTACCACAGCGAGATGTGGATCACCGAAACCATCAACTATGGTGAGGTTCTGCGTCACGGCGGTCTGCTGGATATCCTGTATATCGGCGTTAAGACCGGCCTCTATCCCTCCCTGATCTTCATGGGCGTTGGCGCCATGACTGACTTTGGTCCCCTGATCGCCCGTCCTTCCTCCCTGTTCATGGGCGCTGCCGCCCAGGGCGGTATCTTCGTTGCTCTGCTGATGGCCACCCTGCTGGGCTTTGCTCCCAACGTTGCCGCTTCCATCGCCATCATCGGCGGCGCTGACGGCCCCACTGCCATCTGGCTGACCAAGATCCTCGCTCCCGAGTATCTGGGCCCCATCGCCATCGCAGCTTACTCCTACATGGCTCTGATCCCCCTGATCCAGCCCCCTGTGATGAAGCTGCTGACCACCGATAAGGAGCGCAAGATCAAGATGGAGACCCTGCGTCCCGTCTCCAAGACCGAGAAGATCATCTTCCCCATCATGGTCGCCATCGTCTGCATCCTGGTCCTGCCCTCCACCGCTCCTCTGCTGGGCTGCCTGCTGCTGGGTAACCTGTGGAAGGAGTGCGGTGTCTGCGACCGTCTGAGCGACACCGTTCAGAACGCCCTGATGAACATCGTCACCATCTTCCTGGGCATCTCCGTCGGCGCTACCGCCAAAGCTGAGAGCTTCCTGGATCTGTCCACCATCAAGATCATCATCCTGGGCCTGACCGCCTTCCTGTTCGCCACTGCTTGCGGTACTCTCTTCGGCAAGCTGATGTGCATGCTCTCCGGCGGTAAGATCAACCCCCTGATCGGCTCTGCCGGCGTTTCCGCCGTTCCCATGGCCGCCCGTGTTTCCCAGATGGTTGGTCAGAAGTACAATCCCTCCAACTTCCTGCTGATGCACGCCATGGG
>JAFOCY010000194.1 GCA_017380995.1 Oscillibacter sp.
AGTATCCTCGGCGGGAACGGTCAGGGCCACGGCAGCCTCCAGAGCCTTGCCGATCTTCTTCTCGGCGCGGGCAGTCTCCAGCACGCCGTTAACGGCAGTACGCACAGCGATGATCTTCTCCCACTTCGCCATCTCTTCCTCACCCAGGGCATAGTCGGCGAAGGGCTGGTTCATATCGTTGAAGAGGACATTGCGCACATCATCACCCTCGCGGTGAGCCATGGCCTGCCAGATCTCATCGGCGGTGAAGCACAGGATGGGAGCCATGATCTTGGTCATGGTATCCAGGATCAGGTACAGGGCGGTCTGGGCGCTGCGGCGCTTGGCACCGTCAGCCTCTTCGCAGTACAGACGGTCCTTGATGATATCCAGGTAGAAGTTGGACATCTCCACCACGCAGAAGTCGTTGACTGCATGGGTGATAACCAGGAACTCATACTCGTCGTAAGCGGCGAAGCACTTTTCGATCAGGGCATTGAGGCGGGTGATGGCCCACTTATCCAGCTCCTCCATCTCAGCTGCGGGAGTCAGGGCATTGGGATCAAATCCGTCCAGGTTACCCAGGCAATAGCGGGCGGTGTTACGGAACTTCAGATAGTTCTGGGAGTGCTGCTTGAAGATGGCGTCGGAGCAGCGCACGTCGGCATGATAGTCGGCGGAAGCAGCCCACAGGCGCAGCAGGTCTGCGCCGTACTTATTCATGATCTCATAGGGATCCATACCGTTGCCCAGGGACTTGTGCATAGCCTTACCTTCGCCATCAACGGTCCAGCCGTGGGTGACGCACTGGCGGAAGGGAGCCTGAGGCTTGCCGGTGGAGCCAACGGCGGTCAGCAGGGCGGCCTGGAACCAGCCGCGATACTGGTCAAGCCCCTCCAGGTACATATCGGCAGGCCAGAAGCCCTGATCCTTCTTCATGGAAGAGAAGTGGGTGGAGCCGGAGTCGAACCAGCAGTCCAGGGTATCCTCTTCCTTCTCAAAGCCATTGGCCTTGCCGCAGTGGGGGCAGGTAAAGCCTGCGGGCAGAATCTCCTCGGCGGTCTTGGAGAACCAGGCGTTGGAGCCCTCGGCGCCGAAGAGGGCGGAGATGGCGGCGATGGTCTCGTCGGTGCAGATGGGCTTGCCGCAGTCCTTGCAGTAGACAACGGGAATGGGCAGGCCCCACTTGCGCTGACGGGAGATGCACCAGTCGGTGCGCTCACGCACCATGGACTTCATGCGGTCGATACCCCAGCCGGGGACCCAGCGCACATCGTCGCAGGCGGCGCAGGCCTCGTCCTTGAAGGAATCCACAGAGCAGAACCACTGGGGAGTGGCGCGGAAGATGATGGGGTTCTTGCAGCGCCAGCAGTGAGGATAGCTGTGAACGATCTCCTCAGAGGCGAAGAGAACGCCGCTTTCCTTCATGTCGGAGAGGATCACGGGGTTGGACTCATCGGTCTTCATGCCGGCATACTTGCCTGCATAGTCGGTGTGCTTGCCCTGATCGTCCACAGGCACCACCATGTCCATGCCGTAGCGGCGGCAGGTCTGATAGTCGTCCGCGCCAAAGCCGGGAGCGGTGTGGACGCAGCCGGTACCGGAATCCATGGTGACATAGTCGGCCAGCACCAGGCGGCTGGTCTTGGGCAGGAAGGGATGGTCTGCCAGCATGTTCTCGAAGAAGGAGCCTTCGTGGGTCTCCACGATCTCATAGGACTCCACGCCGCCCACCTTCATCACCTTGTCAGTGAGGGCCTCGGCCATGACATAGACCTCGCCGTTTTCCTTGTTGCGCACAAGGGCATAGCTCTCATCGGGATGAAGGGCGATGGCCAGGTTGCCGGGCAGGGTCCAGATGGTGGTGGTCCAGATGACGAAGAAGATCTTGGACTTATCGTAAGAAGCCAGCTTGCCCTGATCGTCGTTCATGGGGAACTTCACATACACGGTGGTACAGGGATCGTCCTTATACTCGATCTCAGCCTCGGCAAGGGCGGTCTCATCGTGAGGGCACCAGTAAACGGGCTTGAGGCCCTTATAGATATAGCCGCGCTTGTACATCTCGCCAAAGACCTTCACCTCTTCGGCCTCGAAGGAGGGGGACATGGCCAGATAGGGATGCTCCCAGTCACCCACAACGCCCATGCGCTGGAAGCCCTCGCTCTGGAGGTCCACATACTTCTGGGCATAGGCATGGCAGGCAGAGCGGAAGTCAGGCACGCTCATTGCCTTGCGGTTGAGCTTCTGCTCCTTGATGATGGCAGACTCGATGGGCATGCCGTGGTTATCCCAGCCGGGGATATAGGGGGTATAGTAGCCGCGCATAGCATAGGAACGGACAATGATGTCCTTGATGGACTTGTTCAGGGCATGGCCCATGTGGAGCATGCCGTTGGAGAACGGAGGGCCGTCATGCAAAGAGAAGCGGGGCTTTCCCTCGTTCTTCTTCAGCAGTTCGTTGTAGAGGTTCTGCTCCTTCCAGCGCTGGAGCATCTCCGGCTCGCGCTTGGGCAGGCCCGCGCGCATGGGGAATTCCGTCTTGGGCAGATTGATGGTCTTGTTGTAATCCATATCCGCGTCTCCTTTTTTTATATAGTATGGGTTTTGAATCTAAAAATAAAAACACCCCGTCTCCATCAAGAGACAGGGTGTGCATTCACACTCTGCGGTACCACTCTCGGTTGCCCTCCCCTCACGGGAAGGACCGCTCTGCGCCTGCCAATACAGGCTGACGGGATAACGGCCGTCACTCGTCCAGGCTTACTTGGGTTCAGCCGGAGGCTCCAAGGTGATCTTCGTCCCACGGGTCCCACCGCCTCACACCACCCGGCGGCTCTCTTTGCGGCCCACGAAGGAGTACTCTTCCTTTTCCTCGCCAAAATGTTCAATTACTCAAGTATCATATCATATTTTAACCGTTTGTCAATGGATATAGGAAGAAAAAGCCACTCCCCACGTCGTTTTTTCTTAATGAGTCCAACGATTCAGCGAAATATGCCCTCTTTTTAAAGTCAATGTTTTTCAGTATGCGGAATCACTCTGTGCATATTTTTTTCTTATGACCGCATAGCTTTTTTGTATTTTTCCTTACATGTCGATTTTGTTACAATATACAAGAAACCTGAAACAAAGGTTGTACTAAATAGGAGGATATGAATATGAAAAGACTTACCGCGCTCGTTCTGACTCTCGTCATGGCTCTGGGCATGACCGCTTGCGGCGCCAAGAAGGAAGAGGCTCCCGCTGCTTCTGCTCCCGCCGCTTCTGCTCCCGCCGCTTCTGCTCCCGCCGCTTCTGAGGGCTGGACTCCCGATCGTGCTATCGAGTTGGTTGCCTGCTACGGTGCCGGCGGCGGTCACGACATCCTGCTGCGTACCATGCAGAAAATCATAGTTGACGAGAAGCTGAGCACTGCTAACTTCAACGTTGTCAACAAGGACGGCGGTTCCGGCGCCATCGGTATGGCCTATGTTGACGGTCACGCCGGCGACCCCCATTATCTGATGTGCACCACCTCTTCTTTCACCACTACCCCCCTGAAGACCAAGCTGGGCTTCACCTATGAGAACTTCACTCCCATCGCTCTGCTGGGCCTGGATCCCTCCATCATCGTTGTCCGCACCGACTCCGGCATCACCAATCTGGATGAGCTGCTGGCCACTCCCGATGTCTCCCTGGGCGGTACCGGCGTTGGCACCGTTGACCACATCATCACTACCAAGCTGAACGCTGCTAAGGGCGTCGAGATCAACTACGTCCCCTATAACGGCGACGGCGAGCAGGTTACCGCTCTGCTGGGCAGCCAGGTCACCTCTATCTGCTGCAACTACAACACCGTTTCTGAGTACATCGGCACCGGCGATTTCACTTGCATCGCCACCTTCACTCCCGAGCGTCTGACCGCCAACCCCGATGTTGCTACTGCTGTTGAGCAGGGCTACGACATCGAGATGAGCCTGTACCGCGGCGTTTGCGCTCCCGCCGGCATCTCTGAGGCCGAGAAGGAGTTCTACATCGATCTGATGACCAAGCTCAATGAAACCGAGGCTTGGCACACCGAGTATCTGGCGGCCAACGGCGTTGAGCCTCACTTCATCACTGGCGACGACTTCAAGGCTTACCTGGACGAAGTGAACGAGGAGTTCACCATCGCCATGACCGAGGCCGGCCTGATTTGATCTCACGCATGATGGGGGCGGCCTACCGCCCCCATTTCCTTCCCCTCGCTAAAGATCCGTTAATGTGTTAAAGGAGTATTTATGATTACACTGTACCGGGCATTTCTCGTGCTGTTGGCCTTGGTAGCCAGTCTGATGATGCCTGAGGCCCTGGGCCTGCCCAAGGATTCTCAGTACACCATCGGTCCCGGCTTCCTTCCCCTGATCATGCTGGGTGCCACCATCGTCTGCTGTGTTATTTTGCTGCTGCTGGACCTTAAGGACAAGACTGATGCCACTGTGAAGAAGGAGTCCATCCCCAAGATGCTCCTCTATATCATGGCTACCGGCCTGCTGATCTTCTGCATGGAGCATGTGGGCATCATCCTCAGCGTTGCCGTTTATATTTTCTCCATCATTTTCTTTGTGGAGAAGCATCCTCCTCTGACGGCGCTGAAGGTCTCCCTCATTACCAGCGTTCTGATCTATGCTATTTTCCACATCTGGCTGAAGGTCCCCATGACCATCTGCAATTTCTTCTAAGGGGAGGTCGTTACAATGGTTGAAATTTTAGTCGATTTTTGGGGCGGCTGTCTCCAGATGATGACCCCCTATAACCTGCTGATCATTCTGCTTGGTTCTCTGGTCGGTACCGTAGTCGGTGCTCTGCCCGGTCTTGGCCCCTCCGCAGGCCTCGCTCTGATGATCCCCATGACCTTCACCATGAACCCCACCGCAGGCCTTGCCCTGCTGATGGGCGTTTACATGGGCACCATGTTTGGCGGCCGTATCACCTCCATTCTTATCAACACCCCCGGTGACGCTCCCGCCATCGTTACCTGCATGGACGGCTATCCCCTGATGTGTCAGGGCCGCGGCGGTTTTGCGCTGGGCATTTCCGCTATCAGTTCCTTCCTTGGCGGCTTTTTCGGCATTGCCGTTCTGATTTTCATGGCCCCCACCATTGCTGATCTTGTTATCAGCTTCGGCGCTCCCGAATATTTCATGCTGCTTCTGCTGGGTCTTTGCACCATCGCCCTGCTGGCAGGTGACTCCGTGATGAAGGCTCTGCTGATGACCGTCATCGGCTTTATCATCGGTCTGGTTGGCTGTGACTTCGTGTCTGGTTACACCCGCTTCTGTTATGCGCCTGAGCTGCTGGAAGGCATCGACTTTGTTGTTGTCATCATGGGTATGTACGGCATCGGCGAGGTTCTGCACAATGTGGAGCACAACGTTCACCTGGATCTGGGCAAGCCCAACTTCAAGTTGCGCGAGTATTTCCCCACCCGTAAGGAACTCAAGGAAGTTTCCATGCCCATGCTGCGTGGCTCCCTCATCGGTACAGTGATCGGTATTCTTCCCGCAGCTGGCGGCACCATTGCCACCTTCCTGGCTTATGCTACCGAGAAGAAGCTGGCCAAGGATTCCAGCCGTTTCGGCAAGGGCGCTCCCGAGGGCCTGGCTGCTCCTGAGGCTGCCAATAACGCCTCTGTCGGCGGCGCTCTGGTTCCCCTGGTCACTATGGGCATCCCCGGCTCCGGCGGTACCGCTATCCTGCTGGGTGTGTTCATTATGTTCGGCATGCGTCCCGGCCCCCTGCTGATGGTGGAATCCGGTGACATCGTGTGGGCCATGATCGCAGGCCTGTTTATTGCCAACATATTCCTTCTGGTTTCTAACCTGGTGATGATCCCCGTATTCGTCAACGCCATCCGTATTGTGGAAAAGCACCTGTCCGTTCTGGTCCTGACTTTGTGCTGCGTTGGCGCTTATGCCCTGAACTACAGCTTCTTTAACGTGTGGCTGATGCTGATCTTCGGTCTGTTCGGCTATGTGACCAAGAAGTTCAAGCTACCTACCGGTCCGTTGATCCTCTCTGTGGTCCTGGCCTCCTCCCTCGAGAGCTATTTCCGTCAGTCCCTGATGCTCTCCAAGGGCAGCTACATGATCTTCCTGACCCGTCCTGTCAGCCTGGCCATCCTGTTTATCATCTTGGGCACCGCAGTTTTCAGCGTGGTCAACAACCAGATCAAAAAGAAGAAAAAGGCCGCCGGGAAGGCTGCCAAGTAATTGGTTCGCTTTTCAGTCATCTTGGAAGGGACCGGTCTCATTACGAGGCCGGTCCCTCTTCTTTTCACCGCTTGCATACGCCTCTCCTTTTATAGTAAAATATATTCATAATTAAGGAATTGACAAGGAGGGCTGGACATGACGCTAAAGGATCTGGAATATTTCATTGCGATTTCAAAAGCAAAAAGCATTACCCGTGCCGCAGCCAAACTCTACGTTGCCCAGCCCGCACTGAGCCAGTGCCTCCAAAAAATCGAAAAAGAACTTGGCGTTGGTCTGGTGGTACGCAACAGCAGCGGCGTAGCCCTTACCAGTGAGGGTGCCTGCTTCCTGGAATTCGCCCAAAAAGTCCTCCAGGACCGCTCTGAGCTGACCAAAAAGATCCAGGATGTGGAAAACGCAGAAAACGGAGAAATTCGCCTCGGCTTTACCGGCACACAGGCAACTTATGTTCTTCCTTATATCCTGCCGGAGTTTCAAGCCATACACCCCGGTGTCACCATTACCCTTGTGGAGGCCCACAGCGATGAGATCGAAACCAAGCTTTTGCACAACGAGGTGGATATCGGTATTCTGCACCCGCCCATTCTAAATATAAGCAAGCTAAACTTTTTCGAGATCAGCACAGATGACATCGTCGTGCTCCCCCGCAAAGCCAGTGCCTATCAGGATTTCATCTATTACAAAGATGGCTGCAGCGATCCTTATCTGGACCTGAACTTTTTCCGAAAAGAGCCTGTGATCCTGACCCTTCCGTCGCAGCGCAGCCGTATGGTCTGCGACCAAATCTTCGCCAACGCCGGTATTGTGCCCAAAGTACAGCAGGTCTGCCGAAGCATCATCACCCTCAACGCTCTGGCCGAAGTGGATTACGCCTCTGTGCTGGTCCCCCGCAAACAGCTTTCCCGGGAGACGCAAAGCCGCGACTTTTTCCGCATTGACGAAAGCATTGCCGTTCCCTACACCTTTGTAGTAGCCACTACAAAGGATACCTATCTCCCAATTGCGGTGCGAAACCTGGTGGAAGAGTTTATGAAAAAGAAATATACATTCTGATGATCCGAGGTGACTTCTTTCGATGATCCCGCTCACCGCCGGCGTTGCCATCCTGGGTGGGTGGATCGCCCTAAAGCTCCGAGTTCCCGCCGGTGCCCTCATTGGCGCCATGCTTGCCACCACAGCGCTGAACATCGTCTTCGAGATGGCCTATATGCCTGCGGGAATGAAGTTTTTTACACAGGTGGTTACCGGCGTCTATATCGGCGCGAAAATTTCCCGTTCCAACCTGCATAACCTCAAAGCCATTCTAAAGCCGGCGTTGCTGTTGCTTTGCATCATGCTGACCTTTGCCGTCTGCATGGGAATGCTCATCTACTCTCTCTCTGATCTCTCCGTCCCCACCGCGCTTTTCGCCATGGCCCCAGCCGGTATCACCGACATGACCTTGGCGTCCATGGACTTTCAGGCGGAATCCTCCGTGGTGGCCCTGATTCAGACTCTGCGGGTCATTTTTACCACAGCCCTTCTTCCCGGCCTTATCAAAGTACTCCACGGCAAGCAGATCGCGCAGAATCATTCCGCAAAAAGTCCAAAAGCTTCCCGTCCGCACCGAAAAAGTGACCTGCCGCTCACCCTGCTCATCGGTCTTTTCTGCGGCGGTGCGGGCAAATACCTGGACATTCCCTGCGGAGCCATTGCATTTTCCATGGCAGGCTGCGCAGTATTCAACGTTGTCACCGACCGCAGCTATATGCCCCTGAATCTGCGTCGCTTTGTGCAGATGTTTGCCGGCGCCCTCATCGGCTGCACGGTAGGCCGTGCGCAAATCGCCCAGATGCTGGACCTGGGCACTGTCACCGTCATTGCAGTTTCCAGCTTTCTTTTGCTGGACCTGATCGCCGCCCATATCATTTCCCGCTTATTCCATTTGGATATCGTGACCGCTCTTTTCGCCTGTGCACCCGGCGGCATCACCGATATGGCCCTCATTTCCGAGGAAATGGGCGCGGACAGCGTCAAGGTTGCTGGTATGCATATTGTTCGCCTTGTCGGCATTGTTGCCCTCTACCCCCTCATCATCCATGCCTTGATCACACTGACTTCTTAAATTCATCCAAAAACCCGCGCCTTCCCCGATCCAGCAGGATCTGAGAAGACGCGGGTTTTGCTCTTTTTACTGATAACGGTACTGGCGGCAGGTGTATTGGTCCACACAGTGCATGAACATCTCCCGGTTATAAAACTCCAGGAGCTCGCAGCCTTCCTCCTCATGGAAGGATACGATCTTGCGTTGGGTATCCACCCAAATGCGCCAGCGGGGGCGCTCAGTACGGACAGTTCTCTCCATGGGGGAAGTCTCCTTTCCTAACATTCACAGTCTCTTCTATTGATATAGACGAAATAGCCTCGGATTTTGTTTCAGCAAATCTCAATTTTTTTGCGCAGCGCATCTTTGCGCCACATCCGCCTTCAGCTGCTCCCAGGCCTCCGGGTGTTCCACATAGTATTTGGGACAGATCTTCCCGGTGACGTCGTAGTGGCGGATCACATCCTCCTCCGCTTCCAGATCAAAAGTCCCACAGAGCCAGGCGGTAAGCTCCACCACCCTTTCATAGGTCTCCGACGCATATTCCCCCGTCTCATCCGGGTGACAGACCTCGACAGAAACGGTATCTCCATTTCTGTCGTTGGAGGCATAGGCGATCTCCGTCAGCGGCACGCAGGCGATGACCTCCCCCTCCAGTCCCACGATGAAGTGGGAACTGGCATAGGTCTCATGGCTGAGGGCCAGGCCGTTGAAGTAGCTCCGGTTGGCCCGGGCGGAGGTGCCGGGGTTTCCAACGTAGTGGATGACTACCGCGTTGACCTCCTCCAGAGGGGTTCCGGGCCGGGAATACTCATTTTTTATCAGGTAGTCCGCTTCCACATAGGACGGCAACTCCACCCCTTCACCGGGGAGGCCCTTCCCTCCCCGGCCAAGAAACACCACCACATTGGCAGCAGCAAGGGCCAAAGCGATGCAAAGGAGTATAAAATTGGGATTCAGCCGCCGTCTTCTTTTGTAACGGGACATATCAGTTCATGTCCGCCACAACGATGGCAGTGGGGCCGTCGGCGCCGCCGATAATGCCCATGCTGGAGCTCAGGCCGTAATCCGGGAAGCTCGTAAGCTCGCCGTACTTCTCCCCCCAGATCTGGTAGTTCTGGCCCACATAGCGGTCAGGGTAGAGCTCCGCGTTGGTCTTCAGGTCCTCAGCGGTGACAACGCCCATCTCCAGCAGGCACTTCACGGTATTCACCATGCCGGGATGGACCCGGACGGAGATATAGTCGTAACGGCTGTAGCCGTTGGTAGGTTCAGTGCGGCGGAAATTGAACTCCAGGTTCATGTCATAATAGCCGCCGTCGGAGTTTTCGAAGAAGTCGTAGTCGCCCCAGCTCCCCGCCAGAAGGTCGGCGTACACTGCCTCATGGATCTGCTGGGCCTCCCGGGTGGAGAAATCATAGCCGCCGTTGGAATTGGTCCAGAGCCAGCCGCTCTCCAGGCCAAAGTTGGGATCGCCAAAGTGGAGGCGCTTGGCCTTCATCTCCTCGCCGTTCACCAGGTCAACCACCATCCGGTCGTAGGTCCCCTCCATGGCAACGCGCTGGCGGGTCAGGGGCAGACGGTAGCGGCGGCTGATCTCCACACCGCTTTTCAGCGTGTAGGTGATCTCGAAGGTATTGTAGCGGGAAACGTAATAGTCCTCGTCATAGGGCTGGTCGAAGTTGTGGGCATACTCAAA
>JAFOCY010000195.1 GCA_017380995.1 Oscillibacter sp.
AAAGGTCCGGGGATATTTTTAATATTCTGCTTCGATGCGCCGGACCTGCTCATAGAGCCAGTCGTTGGCGGGAGTTGGAATGGAGTGCTTTTGCCCCAGACGGCGGATCGTCCCGGCAAAGAGGTCTACCTCACTTTTCCGGTGGGCCTTGCCGTCCTGCCGCATGGAAGTTTCGCTCTCCGGCGGGAATGCGTCAACGATGCCGACCCAGTTTTCTACATCTTTTTCACTGAGGGGAATGCCCTCGGCGTTTGCCACGGCTACCACTTCCCTCATGGAGGCAAACATGATCTCCCGGGGTTTTCCGGGGACCTGGAGGCCGCCAAATCCGCACTGGAACACCATGGTGGGCTGGTTGGTTCCCACATTGCAAAGGAGCTTGCTCCACATATGGGTGCGGATATCGGCAGGGAGGGAGTAGGGGAAGTCCGCGGTGTCCAGAAAAGCGGTGAGGCGCTCCAGGTGAAGGGAAGGATATCCGGCAGGAACGCCCAGAGCCAGTTCCCCGACGGGACGGACCGTTACCTGGTTGCCCTCTTTTTTCGCAGTCATCTTCTGGGCTACGCACCAGACGATCTGCTCCGGCGGGAAGGTCTCTCCCAGCACCTCCTCACTGGAGATCCCGTTGAGGACGGAGAGAATGGTGGTATCAGGCGTTACCAGGTGGCGGCACTCTTCAATGGCTTCCTGGAGCCCGCCGAATTTGGTGGCAAAAATCAGCACATCCAGGGGCTCCCGGCAGGCGGCAGGGTCCTGGTAGGTAAAAGCGCAGCGCTCGCCGTTATAGTAAATGCCTTCGGTTTCGTAGCGGTGGATACGTGCCGGGTCTGCCAGGACCAGGACCCGGGCGGAGCTTTTCATCAGGAGATGGGCGTACAGGGTCCCCAGAGCGCCAAGACCAATGACACCGACGGTTTTGATCTCTTTCATCATTTCACCTCATGTTCAGGATATGAAAAAGCGGCGGAAAAACTTCCGCCGCTGCAGAGTCAGTTTTTCACGATCCACTTCAGGTCGTAGGGTTCGTAGACCACCTTTTCGTAAGCGTCCACGTCCAGCTCCACGCCGGTCCAGTCAGAGTGGATGGCGCCGGTCTGCTTGATGAGGATATCGTAAAGGATATCGTAGGTCACGCCGTCGGCAGGATCCGTTTCCACAATGGTGGAGTAGGGGAGGGTCTTGTGGTAGGTGAGCTCCATGCCCTTGTACTCGAAATGGAAGCCATTGCGCATACGGCAGCCGTCAAGACCGGTATAGGCAGCGACGTTTTTCAGGTCAGCCAGGATCTTATCGCCCTTTTCCTCGTAGAGATTATCGGGCGTGGTAGCGGTATAGTCAAACCGGAACTGAATGGAAGCGCCGGGGACCTGCAGGAACCGCTCCATATAAGGCACCAGGCCCTCGGCAGGGTAGTTCTTGTAGAGCACGCAGTTGATGCGGAAGCGTACCGGCAGGCGGCGGAGGAGATCATCGTTGGACTCCACTACATAGCGCTGCATATGGCGGGAGACGTTGATGCAGGTGATCTTGTGCTTGTTGCGCTCCACAAAGGCAAGGATATCGTCCTCACTCTGATGCTCGGAGACGGGAAGGGTGGTGTTGATGTAAACCTTGTGGGTGGTGGGGATCTGGTCCAGCATGATCTGGAGCTTTTCAATGTCCGCAAAAGGTTCACCGCCGGTGAAGACGAAATCGCAGTAGGGGGTGATAGAGTCCATCCGGCGAATACTCTCGCAGATCTTCTCCAGAGAGAAGCCTGTCATATCCGCATACTCGCCTTTGTTGATGCAAAACGGACAGTGATTCTTGCAGTCGTAGGGCACGAAAATGGTAACGGTGGCGCCGCCTTCCCGTGTCTTATAGGGATGTTTCATGGTACTGATCGGCCTTTCGTTAAGATACACGGGAGACCTTTGCCCCCGTGTATGGAATAGTTATATACAAGTTATCATTCTAAAGGATTTGGTCAAGAAGGTCAAGAGAAAAATCCATTCTTTTCTGAAAAATGGCCGGAAATTAAAGAAAATACAAGAAAAGAAAACATGAAGAAATTTTAAACTTTTTGCGGTCCGGAGGGTCAAGACTGTACAGGAAGGGACAAAAATGATATACTGCAGCCAGAATCTTTGAAAAGGAGGAGCCATATGGAAATGTTGAACGGTCCTCTGGCGGCTGTGGTCTCCTTTTTGGAACGTTTTCCCATGGTTGGCAGCTGGTACACGGCGATCGTACGGTTTTTCTTTCCGATGCTGGCTTTTTTAATCTTGTTTCGTGCGGTGCGGTCCCTGCTGCGTATTCCCCACACACCGGAGGTCTGGGCCCAGCTGAGTCTTCCCAATGGTTCGTCCGTTACGCTGAACCATTGGGAGAATATCATCGGGAGAAGTGCCTGGGCTGATGTGAAGCTGGCTTATCCCAGTATTTCCCGCCAGCACGCAGCCCTTTGCCGGGGTGAAAAAGACCAGTGGACAGTCTATGACCTTGGTTCCAAGGGCGGGACGTTGGTCAACGGTGAAGCGGTTGAAGGATCCATGGAGGTATCCCTGGGAGATACCATCACCCTTGGCGGTGTAGACTTGATGTTTCTCCCTCAGACGGTGGCGGAGCAGGAGGAAATGGACCTTCGCCGCCAGGCAGAGCGGCCAACAGCCATCTGGCCTTCTTTTGTCTGGCTCACGATTTTCCAGGTCATGACCTGCCTGCAGCTGATCGTAGCTCTGGGAACAGAGGTGACTGCGGCGGTGCCTCTGGCATTTGTTGGCCTTACAGCAGTGATGTGGGGATATTTTATTGCCCTGCGGATGACCCACTGCGTGGGCTTTGAGATGGAGACCATCGCTTTTTTCCTCTCCACACTATCCCTGGCTGTTACGGCCTCAAGCGCTCAGGGGAGCCTCATCAAGCAGCTTATCGCCATCATCCTGGGCCTGGGTCTTTTTCTGGCGTTGGGTATTTTCCTTCGTGATCTGGAGCGGGTACAGAAGAACCGCTGGCGCATGGCGGCTTTGGCCATTGGTCTTTTGGGGATTACCCTGGTGCTGGGCAAGGCCAAGTACGGTGCTGTGAACTGGATCAGCGTAGGTCCCTTTTCCTTCCAGCCCTCGGAGATCGCAAAGATCTGCTACATCTTCGCCGGAGCGGCCACCCTGGAGCGTCTGTTCCACAAGCGCAATATCTACCTGTTCATTTTGCTCACAGGCCTTTGTATTGGTCTTCTGGGACTTATGAGCGACTTTGGAACGGCCGCTATTTTCTTTGTGACGTTCCTGGTCATCGCCTATCTTCGCTCCGGAGACTGGGCCACGCTTTCTCTGATCTGCGGCGGCGCGGTTTTTGGCGCAGGCATCATCGTAACATTCAAACCCTATATTTTAAGCCGTTTTGCCTCCTGGGGACATGCCTGGGAAGCAGCATCTACCACCGGCTACCAGCAGACCCGCACCATGTCTGCCGCAGCCTCCGGAGGACTTCTTGGAATGGGTGCGGGAAACGGGTGGCTGCAGCGCATTGCCGCGGCGGATACGGACCTTGTGTTCGGGATCCTCTGTGAAGAGTGGGGCCTTGTCATTGCCCTGTTTGCAGTGATTTCCATTATTACATTGGCGGTTTTTACGGTCCGGATCCTTCGGGTGGGCCGGTCCAGCTTTTATATGATCTCCGCCTGCGCGGCAGGGTCACTGCTGGTGTTTCAGACCTGTTTGAATGTCTTTGGCGCAGTGGATCTGCTGCCCTTGACCGGTGTAACCTTCCCCTTTGTGTCCAATGGCGGTTCCGCCATGATGTCCGCCTGGGGATTGCTGGCCTTTTTGAAGGCCTCGGATACCCGGGAAAATGCCAGTTTTGCCATCCGCCGCTCTGCCCGCCAAAAGCTGACAGAGGATGCGCGGCGCCGGGTAGAACCCATTGGAGACCTCTTTGCAGAAAGTGAGGGCGATGATGAAGAAGATTGAACGGCGGGCCATCGTGTGTGTGGTCCTGGCGATGGCGCTGGCTGTGGGAATGGGGATCTTTGTGTTCCGTTACTTTACCAGCGCCGGAAAGTGGGCTTCATCCGCCTTTAACCGTCATCTTTATGATGCTTCCGGTGTCCTGGCTGCGGGCACTGTGCTGGACCGGGACGGTGATATTCTCTCTCAAGTGGTGGATGGGAAGCGGACCTATTATCAAAACGAGACGGTCCGCAAAGCCACCCTTCATGCGGTAGGAGATCTCCAGGGCCGTATCGGCACCGGAGCGCTCAACGCCTTTGCGGATGATCTGACGGGATATCATTTATTGAACGGCGCTTTCGGCGCACAGCAGGGCAGGGAGCTCTACCTGACCATCGACGCCCGCTTCAACTACGAGGCCTATCAGGCCTTGGGCGGAAAGCGGGGGACCGTTGCGGTGTACAACTACAAGACCGGCGAGGTCCTTTGCATGGTATCTGCTCCCAGCTATGACCCTCTGGCGGTCCCGGCGGATATTGAGAGCAATGAGCGGTATGAGGGCGCTTATCTGAACCGCTTCCTCTCCTCCACCTTCACGCCCGGTTCGGTTTATAAAACGGTGACTTTGGCAGCAGCGCTGGAGCATCTTCCGGATGTAGAAAGCCGGACCTGGGATTGTATCGGCAGCGTCCGGATCGGGGAGGAGACCATTGTCTGCTCCGGTGTCCACGGAGAGCAGGACCTGAAAAATGGGTTTGCCAACTCCTGCAATGTGGTCTTTGCCGAGATCGCACGGGAGATGGGAGTCGAGCCGCTGAAAAAGCAGACAGAGAAAGCAGGGCTTACTTCCGGCTATGAGTTGGAGTCTCTCCCCACGGCAAAAGGCAGCTTTTCTTGGGAAAACATCTCCGATGGAGAGCTTGCCTGGGCAGGTGTGGGACAATATAAGGATCAGGTGAATCCCTGTGGGCTGATGGTCTACATGGGGGCAATCGCAAATGGCGGCAAAGCCGCGCAGCCAAGGCTGATCGATAAAACCGTCAGCTCCTTGGGGATCCCCTCTTTGCCCCGCTGGGGCAGTAAGACCGGCACGCTGATCAGTTCCGACACGGCAAAGACCGTTGCGGAATGGATGGCCTATAATGTGGAGGCCTCCTATGGTGCATCCCGTTTTCCCAACATGGACATCTGCGCCAAATCCGGCACGGCCGAGGTGGGGCCGGAAGATGCGCCTCATGCCTGGTTTGCCGGGTTTCTGCAAAATGAGGAGGCGCCGTATGCCTTTGTTGTCCTGGTGGAAAACGGCGGAGGCGGAAGCAGCGTAGCCGGCAGTGTGGCCGCGAAAGTGCTGGACATCATGGTCAACGGATATTAAAATAATGAGATAAAAATAACAGGAGAGTTTTCATGAAAAACGGATTTTTTCTCAAACCGGACAAACTGAATCAAGGGTATGTGGTCTCTGCCGCGGGTTTTGTTGTCTACCTTGCCGCCTGCGCCCTTCTTGGACAGGCCAAAGCCGGCATCGTGGCGGTCATTTTTGCGGTAATCTCTGTTTACGTATTTCTATCCGTAGCGGCAGCCCGGAAAGAAGACAAGGAAACGGTAGGATATAATCTTCTTTGGGGCTCCGGCGCCCTTGCGATCATGATGTGTGCCTTTATGGCGGCCAGCATCAAGCTGTGGCTGGGGCTATAATCGAGACGCATAGTGTGTTTCCCAAAAGCAGCCTCATGCGCTTAGGGAATGAGAGGAGAGGAGCGGCATGGACCGCAATCAAATTTTCGTGCTGCGCTGGATGCTCTGCGGTGTCCTGATCGGTGCAGGTGCCATTCTCCCCGGAGTTTCCGGCGGTGTGCTGGCGGTGATTTTTGGTATTTACTGCCCCTTTATGGAGGTGCTGACCGTTCCCATGCAAGCGATCCCAAAGTATTGGAAGGGCTTTATCCCCTTGGCCCTGGGATGGTGCGCAGGCTTTATGGGCTTTGCCAAAGGCATTGCCCTTGCCTTCGCTTCGGCGCAGAATATCACCACCTGTCTCTTTCTGGGGCTGATTTTGGGAACGATGCCTGCTTTGTTCCGGGAGGCGGGGAAGGAAGGGCATCCGAAAAGCGGCTGGGCTGCGATGTCTTTTTGCACAGCGGCGGTATTTGCCATGCTTTATTACGTGAGCCATGTTGCGCAGGTCCAGCTTCCGCCTAACGTTTGGACGTATAATTTCTGCGGTGTCCTTTTAGGGATGGGTATTATTATTCCCGGTATGACGACTTCTGCTATCCTTATGTCCTTGGGATTATATCAGCCTCTTTTGAATGGCCTTGCAAGGATGGACCTGGTGGTGCTTTTGGCGTGTTTACCGGGGATGCTGATCACCATGGCGCTGCTGGCCCGGGGAGTCAGGTGGCTGTTCCGCTGCCATTATGCTGTGGCGTTCCACGGGATTCTTGGAATTGTTTTGGCCTCTGCAGTTATGATCATTCCGATGGAGTATCAGGGAATTGCACAGGCGGCCGCGTGTGTTGCTGCAGTCGTTTTCGGCGCGTTTTTGGCCTATATTCTTGCTCAGCTGGAAGACAAGGCGAGATATGTCGAAAAATGACGAAAAAAGTAAAAAAGTTCTTGCAATATTTGGGTGCATATGATATCTTGTAACCAAAATTGATGGATGCCACAAGATTTAGATAAAACGGCTGCGGAGCAGTCGGGAATAGGAGGTGCCATGCGAAGCCTCAGGGAAAACGCAAAGACTTTGCGCCAAAACCGGCGCAAGGGAGTTTCTCTGGTGATTGCCATGTGCGCCTCTTTTTTGACTTGTGTGGCAATTTTCGGTGTCATTTTATCCGCTTCCGCTTTCATGAAAGCAACCCGGAATAAGCTGGCCCTGGAGCGATGCCGTCAGTTGGCGGTATCCTTTGCGGATGTGCTGCGGGCCGAATTGTCAAATGAAGATGCTGAATTTTTCCATTATGTAGAAGCTGTGCTGGAGGAAAAGGGAATTTCCCGTACTATGGCGGCGCAGGAGGAAGCATACGGCACGCTCATCGTCTCCGTGGAATGGAAAGAGAACTTTGATGCGGAACTGCCGGAGGGAAGCTTTCCCTATGGGGAAACTGCGGCGGCGCTGGAGAAGATCGCAGAAGAAAGTCTGGTTCCCTGGGTGGCGTTTGTGCTTCAGACCCGGGCGGAGCTGGAGGGAGAGAACTATACCTGTACGGATCCATATCTTCAGCTGGCTCGTTTCCAACCGCTTTTTTTCGTAGATGGGAGCCCTGTTTATTGGGCGGAAGGTTGGTTTTGGGACGAAGAAGCCACGCTTCCCATGGAGAATGAAACGGCCGATATCCACTATACCTATGATTTTGACCGTCCCATAGACCTCTCGTTTGCCCCTGATTGGGGAGAAGGAGGCGGCTTATGAGAAAGATCCTGGGTTCCCGCCGGGGTGAGACCCTGGTAGAGGCTCTTTGTGCCTGCTTTTTGCTGGTTTTGGTGCTGGGCGCTCTTTTGGGGGCGGTACGGCTGGCAGGCAATATTCGCAGCAGGTCTGAGCTGGCAGAGAAGAAGGTGGCACAGCTTCGAAAGAGTCTGGAGGAAGCAGACACTGCAACTGCTGTTGCGATAACGGATTATATGTTTACAAAATATTTCCCGGATGGCCCCCGCCATGGAGAAGCCCCTCTTTTCACCGTGACCGCATCCCTGGAAACAAAAGACGCTGTATATCAGGCGGAGGACGGTGAATGGACCACTGTGACCTTCCGCCTTTTTGCTTGCCCTGAGGAAGGCGGCGCGCCATGAAAAGACAAAAGAATGACCGCCGGGGTTCTACCCTGGTAGAGCTGATGGCCGCTATGGGATTGATGTGTTTGGTGATGACGATGGCGGCGGGATGTATGCTCAGCGGCGGGGCGGTGCTGCGTCGGGTCGAGAGGGGAAATCATGCTCGCCTTTTGTTGGACCAGACGCTGACTCTTTTACAGGAAGAACTGGAAAATTCCTGCGGCTACATCAAAATCTACGAAAGCGGCTTGGATACGGCGGACCGGGAGGGGGCCCTGGGCCCAGGAAGGGCCATCGAGTATCTGGATGCTGCCGGCTGCCCCACGCTTTATATCACAGAGGGCTGCGCGGGCTGTGGGATCCCGGAAGGGGTGCTGATACGCAGGTCTTGGGAGCCCGTTGGGCGGGGAGCGGATACATGGGAGATCACGGCGGAGGAGGAACGCTGTGAGGAGATGATACCCTTATCCCGGGGACTGTTTTTACAGATAGAATATTCTTTCACAGAGGCTGCCGGCGTTTTGATTAGCGCTGAAGTTTCCTGGCGGCAGGAAGTGATAGCACGGCAGGAGAGAACTGTCAGCCTGCGGCACGAACCGCCCAGAATCACTGCTGTGACGGCGGTGAAGGAAAAATAAGGGAACCCATTGTTTCAAAAAACAATCGAAAGAATAAGGAGGAAATTATGATGAGGAAGATCCGCAGAGCCATGTCTGAAAAGAAAGGTTTTACACTGGTGGAGCTGGTCGTTGTTCTGGTGATCCTGGCCATTCTTGCCGCGCTGCTGATGCCCAGCCTTACCGGCTACATCGATAAAGCCAAGGAAAAGCGCGTTGTGGCGGAGGTCCATCAGGTCGTGACTGCCGCCCAGTCTCTGGCGGATGAAGCCTATGCGCTGGCAGCGGAGAATTTGGATGCTGGAACCTATGAGGACGTCATTAGCGTAACGGATATTGAAGACCTCGCTGAAATCAAAGGAACATTGAATACAGTCATGATCAATGTTTCGACAGGAGAAGTTGAGTATGTGGAATTGGAACTGAGCGGGATCACCGGTTACTATACGCCTGAAGGTGGAATCGTGACGGATGACGCACCGACTCCGCCTGATCAGACAAGCACAGCTTACGCAACGATACCCTCCGATTCTGGTGAGTCCGATCCCAACGAAGATCTTTAACCTGGATTGCCCCTCCCACAGGGAGGGGCAACCATCATACTGTACCCGATAGGAGAATACGCGATGCCCTATCCTCTGTTTTTGATGGCGCTGCTGTGTTTTTTGGCGGGCGCTTGTATCTTCAGCTTTTTGAATGTGGTGGTA
>JAFOCY010000196.1 GCA_017380995.1 Oscillibacter sp.
GGCAGAAACCAGAACAACCAGGATCACCAGGGGAGCCAGCAGGTAGATGCGCTTGATGAGCTGGCCGAACTTGGGCAGCTGCTCGCGGGGGATGCCCTTCAGACCCAGCTTCTTGGCCTCCAGGTGGACGGTCATGAAGATGCCGGAGAAGTACAGAACTGCGGGAAGGATGGCGTAAACAGCAACCTGGATGTAGGGGATGCCCATGTACTCAGCCATCAGGAAGGCGGCGGCGCCCATGATGGGAGGCATGATCTGGCCACCGGTGGAGGCGGAAGCCTCAACGGCGGCGGCGAACTCGGGCTTGTAGCCGGTGTCCTTCATCATGGGGATGGTGATGGAGCCGGTGGTAACGGTGTTGCCGACGGAGGAGCCGGACACCATGCCGCAAAGAGCGGAGGAGATAACGGCAACCTTAGCAGGACCGCCGGAAGCCCAACCGACAGCGCAGTTGGCCAGGGCGATGAAGAAGTTGGAGATACCGGTTCTCTCCAGGAAGGCACCGAAGATGATGAACACGCCGATGAACTTGGCACAGACCTGAACAGGAGTGGCCAGCACGCCGGAGGTGCCGTAGAACATGGTGTGGATGACGCGGGGCAGGGCCTGGCCGGAGGCGAAGGTGTAGACCATCAGCACGCCGACGACGCACAGGATGGGGATACCAACGCTGCGGCGGCACAGCTCAGCCATGACCAGGATACCAATGATACCAATGGCAATGTGGAAGGTGGTGAGCTTGGATGCGCTGGTGATGTTGGCGCGCATCATATCCATGTAGTTGAAGGAGTACCAGAAGAAGGAGAATGCACCGGCAGCCATGATGAGGATATCATACCAGGGCATACGGTTGGGTCTCATGTCGCCCTTCTTGATGGGGTAGGTGAGGAAACCCATGATGACGATGCAGCCCAGGAACATGGGCAGGCGGACCTGAAGGTCAGAAGTGGAGAACAGGGTGGACCAGATGCAGTACAGAGAGAAGATGACGTTGACAGCGCCGACCAGCAGCTTGGGCTTGCCGGTCCAGATGCGGACGTTGGACTCAGCGTCATACTTACGCATCAACGCATCAATTTCAGCCGCAGTCTGGTCATCCAGGCCTTTTTCAAGGTCGATGACCTGGCTCTTCACCTGCTCGTCTGCAGCCTTGTTGGTGTTAGACATGAAGCGGAACCTCCTTAAAGATTTTCTCTTCCCTTTTGGGGTATGCGGTTTTTTCATCAAAGCCTGTCCACTATGTATGGACGCTTTGACAGTTCAAAGGGCTGCGGCGCCCAAGGACGCCGCAGCCCTCTGCAACTTACACGTTCAGTTGTCGGCTGTAACCTGATTCAGATCAGATCAATAGGTGCCGGCGGGGATGACGTAGGTGCTGTAGTAGGGAGAAGCAGCCAGCATGGCGTCGCACTCAGCGCCGTCAATGTTGACCAGATACACGTCGGTGGCGGTAGCCAGGTCGACGATGGAGGTGGTGGGAGCGCCGGCGACGACGAAGGCAGCGTCGATCTTGCCGTCCTTCAGGGACTCGGTGGAGTCACCGAAGCTCTGGTAGACGGGGGAGATGTCGGACTCGGTCATGCCGTAAGCCTCGAGAGCGTCGATGGCGTTGAAGTAAGTACCGGAACCAGCAGCGCCGACGGAGACCTTCTTGCCCTTCAGGTCAGCAACGGTCTTGATCTCGGGGTTGTTGGTAACGATCTGGACGGCCTCCATGTACAGAGCGGCGACGACGGAGAAGTCCTTGATGGCAGCGCCGTCGAACAGACGCTGGCCGTCATAAGCATAAGCCATAACGTCGGACTGGCAGAAGCAGATCTGGACGTTGTCGCTGACCATATCGTCGATGTTCACAGCGGAACCGCCGGAGGTAACGGTGGTGATGGACAGGTCGGTGTTGTTGGAGACATAAGCGCCCAGAACGCCGCCGAAGGCGTAGTAGGTGCCGGACTCACCGCCGGTGCCGAAGGTCAGGCTGCCGCGGGCAGCGCCGGCGCCGGCGCCTTCCTTCACGGAAGCAACCTCAATGCCCTTCTCCTTGAAGTACTTGGCAGCACCGGGATGATAGGGGACGGAGGTCATGGAAGCGGCATACTCCAGGCTCAGCTCAGCGCCCTTGGCATGCTGGGAGGTGATAGCGTCGGTGTTCTCGAAGATGGTGGAAACGAAGGTGTAGATCTCGTCCTCGGAGATATCATCACGGGCGAGAACCACGGCACCGATAGCAACAGTGTTGGTGTCGGTAGCCTCAACAGCGGGGGCGGAGGCAGCGGGAGCGGAAGCAGCGGGGGCCTCTTCCTTCTTGGCGCCGCAGCCGGTCAGGACGGTAGCCATCATGGTGACGGCCATCAGGATGGAAAGAAACTTCTTCATCTTATTTTCCTCTTTTCCTTAAAGATAGTGGATTTTTACCACATGCATATCATACCCCACAGCCTTTCATTTTTCAAGTACCCATTCTCTTTTTTGTAAGCTATCAACAATTTTTTAATCGTTTTTATTACAAAATCATTAAATTATATGAACCACTTTGACTAAAATCCTGCAAATTGTTTCCGAACGGAGCCACTTTTGAGGCTGAATTGAATTTTTGAAGAAGCGTTCTCGCATTTTACAATTTGTCCACCCACTCATTTTGCTTGCGGGAAAAGGTCCTTTCCGGCTTTTTTCTATCTGTTTCCGCTATTGACAACCCCCCTTCGAGAGCATATCATAAGCTCATGGGGGAGTTTTCCCTACCACGATACCTATTTAAATAAAGCACACAAAGGAGTAATCACTATGGATAATCGTCCTATCGGCGTTTTTGATTCCGGCGTCGGCGGCCTGACCGCAGTGCGCGCTATGCTGCGTGACTATCCCAACGAGAGCATCGTCTACTTCGGCGATACCGCCCGCGTGCCTTACGGCAACCGCGAGAAGGATGACATCACCAACCTGTCCCTGCAGGATGTCCGGTTCCTGCGCAGCAAGGGTGTGAAGGCCGTCCTCATCGCCTGCAACACCATCACCTGCAACGCCGGCGAGGAGCTCTCCGCCGACAACCCCGACGTGCCCGTGGTGGGCACCGTGGATGCCGCCGCCGCTGCTGCTGCCGCCGCCACCAAGAACGGCCGCATCGGCATCATCGCCACTGCCGCCACCGTCCGCTCCGGCGCCTATGACGTGGCCCTCAAGGCCATCAATCCCGACTTCCAGGTCTTCTCCCAGGGCTGTCCCAAGCTGGTGCCCCTGATCGAGAGCAACCACATCCTCCCCGGCGACGCCCTCATCGAAGAGGCCGCTGCCGAGTATCTGGCTCCCCTGAAGGCCGAGGGTGTTGACGTTGTGATCCTGGGCTGCACCCACTATCCCCTGATCTCCCAGGTCGTCGCCAACTACATGGGCGAGGGTGTTGCCCTCATCGACTCCGGCGCCGAGTCTGCCAAGGCCATCATCAAGACCCTGACCGAGACCGGCGGCCTGGCCGAAACCGATGCCAAGGCTGAGGTGAACTACTACTGCTCCGCCCGCCTGAACGATTTCGAGACCATCGCCCAGGTGTTCCTGAACAAGGACATCCACGGCAGCGCCTTTGAGATCAACATCGAGGAATATTGATCCTTCGTTTCTTCCGATCCCCCGGCCTGTGCCGGGGGGTCTTTCTTTTTTCGTCTCAAAAATGTAGATTTTGCACATTGCAACTTGTTTCCTTTGGGAGTAAAATTCCAAGGCAGTTATTTCGGCTCCCAAAGGAGGCCTTTCCATGGCAAAAACAATGACCCGTGACCTGACCGTCGGCTCCCCCACGAAGCTGGTGGCAGGTTTTATGCTGCCCCTGTGGGGCGGAATGCTGTTTCAGCAATTTTATAATATGGTGGACACCATGATCGTGGGCAAATACCTGGGCGTCAATGCCCTGGCGGGCGTTGGTTCCACCGGCGCCATCTGCTTTATGGTGATGGGCTTTTGCATCGGCATCTGCAGCGGCTTCGTGATCCCCATTGCCCAGAAATTCGGCGAAGGCAACTACCCGGAGCTGCGGCGCTTCATGGTAAACGGGGCCTATCTTGCCGCCCTGTTTGCCATGGTGATGACGGTGCTCACCACCTTTTTGTGCGGCGATATCCTTCACTGGATGAAGGCCCCGGCGGATACTTATGGGTACGCCTACGACTATGTGTTCGTCATCTTCCTGGGTATCCCTGTTTGCATCCTCTATAATTACCTTTCCGGCATCATCCGCTCTCTGGGAGATTCCCGCACACCCATTTATTTTCTGATCTTCTCCTCCCTGCTCAACATCCTCCTGGATATTCTCAGCGTCACCATCCTCAAAATGGGCGTGGAGGGTCCCGCCTGGGCCACGGTGGTCTCCCAGGCAGTTTCCGGCCTTTTGTGCCTGGCTATCCTGCCCCGGCGCTACCCTCTTTTGCGTCTTGCCCCCGGAGAGGCCAAACCGGACCCCAGACGGATCCGGCGCATTGCCGCCGTGGGCGTGCCCATGGGACTGCAGTACTCCATCACCGCCATTGGCTCCGTGGCCATCCAGACTGCCACCAACAACCTTGGCACCCTCTACATTGCCTCCCAGGCGGCAGGCAACAAAGTCAACCAGCTTTTCGCCTGCTTCTTTGACGCCGCCGGCACTACCATGGCCACCTACGGCGGTCAAAATTATGGTGCGGGAAAGCTGGACCGTCTCCGCCCCGGCGTCCGGTCAGCCCTCGCCATTGCCGCCCTCTACTCCGCTGTCTCCTTCGCCCTTTTGTTTTTCCTGGGCGACCGGATGTCCCTGATGTTCATGGACAGCGCCACCACCCCTCCCCAGCTTTACGCGGAGGTGGCCCGTCTTGCCCGGCAGTTCCTCATCTGTAACAGCGCCGGCTACGTCTTCCTCGCTTTTGTCAATATCCTCCGCTTCATGATCCAGGGGCTGGGCTTCACCCAGCAGGCTATTTTTGCCGGCATTGCGGAAATGATCGCCCGGTGCGTCATCGCCTTTATTCTGGTGGACCGCTTGGCCTATAACGCCATCTGCCTTTCCAACCCTGTGGCCTGGCTGGCCGCCGACCTTTTCCTGATCCCCGCCTATTTCCATGATCTGAAAAAGCTCAGACGGGAAAGCACCTCCCTCGAATGATCGTAAAAGCCGCCTCCGGGCGGCTTTTTCTTGCCCAAGTGCGGATTCTATGATACGATACAAAAAATGATGATTCGGAAGGAGCCGCATTATGGAAGAGCAGCACAAGCGCCGGGTGCGCTATAAGGGGACCCATCCCCGCCGTTTTGAAGAGAAATATAAAGAGCACGACCCTGAAAAATACGGCA
>JAFOCY010000197.1 GCA_017380995.1 Oscillibacter sp.
GGGTCCTTTCCATTACCGGCGGCAGCGCCAACGTCTCCCTGGATGCCGGCGGTAAGCTGCTGACGCTGCAAAAGGCCCTTTCGGAAGTAAGCCCGGAGCTGACGGTCTATCGCCGTCCTTCCCAGAAGCCTGCCTTTTTGCAGCAGCTTTTAGGCCTTTTTGATGAACTGCGCTGCTATGAAGTGACCCCGGAGACCCTCTATGAAGCCTCCCGCACCATTGAGAGCGCCACCGGAGCCAAGCTTCGCGATTTGAGCCTTCTGTTTGCAGCCTACGAGGAGCGGCTCCGCCGTCCCGGTCTGGATGCCCGGGACAAGCTGACCAAGCTTTGTGAAAGCCTGGAAGAGTCTCACTACATTGACGGGAAAGATATTTTTCTTGATGGCTTTACGTATTTCAATGCCCAGGAACGCACAGTGCTTGGAACGCTTTTGCGCCGCGCAAATTCCGTTACCGTCACCTTGCTGGGCGAGTCGGACAGTCACGAAGAGATCTTTGCGCCTACGCTGAAGACCCTGGCCCAGCTGCGCATCCTTGCCAAGGACGCCGGGGCTGAAGTCTCCGTGGAAGTTTTAGAGTCTCAAGAAAATAGCGCCCTTGCCCATTTGGAGCGCTGTTTCTTTGGGGAGACCACCCCCTATGAAGGGGATATCAGCCCCATTTGCCTGCGGGAGGCAGGAACGGCCTATTCCGAGGTGGAGCAGACTGCCGCGCAGATCCTGCACTTGACGGCAGCAGGGAAGTGCCGCTTCCGGGACATCACGGTGGCCGCCCGGAACATGGGAGACTATATGGCTACCATCGAAACTGTTTTTGAGCGCTACGGGATCCCGGCCTATATCAGCCGCCGCAGCGATATCCTGGAAAAGCCGGTGCTGAGCCTGCTGACCGGTGTCCTCTCCTCCATGGGCAACGGCTATGAATATGAAGATATGTTCCGCTGGCTGAAGACCGGCCTTGCAGGACTGACGGCAGAGGAATGCGACTTGCTGGAAAACTATGTCCTCAAGTGGGAGATCCATGGCCAAATGTGGCTGCGGGATGTGGATTGGACGGAAAATCCGGACGGTTACGGCGCTCCCTGGAACGAACAGCGCCAGGCGGAGCTATCCAGGGTGAATGATCTTCGCCGCCGGGTGAGGGAACTGCTGTCTCCGCTTGCAGACGGCATGAAGACTTCTAAAACCGCAGGGGAGAAAGTGGAAGAGCTTTACACCTTCATGGAGCGGCTGAGCCTTCGATCTTCCCTGGAAGCCCAGATGCACGCCCAGGCTGAGGCAGGGCGTTTGCAAATGGCGGAGGAGACAGCGCAGCTGTGGGATATCCTTTGCGGCGTATTGGACCAATTCGTGGAGATTTTGGGCAGTGAGCCCATGGATCTGGAGGAGTTTACCCGTTTGTTCCGTCAGATCCTGACCCAGTACAGTGTGGGTACCATCCCGGTATCCTTGGACCAGGTTTCCGTCAGTGAGATCACTCGAAATGACCGGCATACTGTGAAATACCTGTTTCTCCTGGGAGTGAACGACCATGTGATCCCCGATGCGGGACAAAGCGGCGGCATTCTGACCGACGATGACCGGGATGAGCTGACGCAGCTTGGTGTGGAGCTGGCTCCCGGCGGCATGGAGCGGATGGGCATCGAACTTCAGACCCTGTATGCCGCTTTGACACAGCCTACCGAAGGATTGACGCTTAGTTATCCTGTGACAGATGTTTCCGGCGCGGAGCTGCGGCCTGCCTTTGTGGTGGACCGGATCAAAAAGCTTTTTCCGGAGATCAATATCCAAAAAGAGAGAAGCGACAAGGAGTACCGCTTGACAGCTGTTCAGCCTGCGCTGGAGGCAGCCGGCACAGTGCCGGGAGGAAAACTTTGGCAGTTTTTTGAAAAAGAAGGGGCGTATGAGGCCCATTTGAATGCCATGCGTCGTGCTGCCGCCATGGAGCGGGGGAGCCTTTCTTCCGCCTCCGTTCAGACCCTTTATGGCAGCAGGCTTTCCATGTCCGCCTCCAGGGCGGAGCGTCTGCGCAGCTGCCATTTTGCCTATTTCATGGAGTACGGCCTGCGGGCAAAGCCACGGACTCCTGCCGCCTTCGATGCCCCTCAGATCGGCACCTTCCTCCATTACCTGCTGGAACATGTGACTGCAGAGGTTTTGGACCGGGGGGGCTTTGGAGAAGTAGGGGAGCGGGAGCTTCATGAGCTGGTCCGCAAATACATGGACCTGTATGTTTCCCGGGAGCTTCAGAATTTCCAGGAGAAGTCTGCCCGTTTCCGCTACCTGTTCTCCCGGCTTCGTACCACTGCCTACGCCGTGATCGACCAGGTGGCCGAAGAGATGCGCTGCTCTGACTTTGTGCCCTTGGCCTTTGAGCTGGGCTTTGGAGAAGGGAAGGCCCTTCCCTCCGTGGTGATCTCCGAACCCGGAGCAGAGCTTCGTCTGGGAGGCAAGGTGGACCGGGTGGACGGCTGGATCAAGGATGATAAGCTGTACCTCCGGGTCGTGGATTATAAATCCGGCAAAAAGTCCTTTGATCTGGGAGCGGTCCATGTAGGACTGGATATCCAGATGCTTCTCTATCTCTTTACGCTCCAGAAGGAGGGAAAGTCCTATTTTGGAAAGGACATAGAGCCTGCTGGCATTTTGTACCTTCCCGCCCGGGACGAGGTGCTGCCCGCCCAGCGCACCATTACGCCGGAGAAGCTGAAGGCTATGCGGGATAAGGAGCTGCGCCGCTCTGGATTGCTGCTTGCAGAGCCTGCTGTTCTCCAGGCTATGGAGCATGATGCCCTCCACGAGCCTCATTTCCTGCCCCTGCAGGTAAAAAAGGATGGAAGCATCTCCGGCAGCATTGCTTCAGCCGCGCAGCTTGGAAAGCTTGCAAAGCACGTGGAAAAGCAGCTCCACGAGATCGCAAAAGAGATCCGGGATGGCAACATTGACGCCGATCCCTGCTGCAAAAACGAGGAAGACACTCCTTGCCGCTATTGTGACTGGGCGTCCGCCTGTCATTTTGCGGATGGAAAAAGCGGAGACCGTCTGCGGTTGATCCAGCCTTTGCGCAATGATGAATTCTGGAAACTGATGGAAGAGGAGGAGACCTGATGGCATTGCAATTAACGCCCCAGCAGCAAGCTGTGGTGGAAAACCGGGGCGGAAGTCTTCTGGTTTCCGCAGCCGCCGGTTCCGGTAAGACGAAGGTCCTGGTGGAACGCCTTTTCCGCTATGTGGAGCAGGACCACTGCTCTATCGACGATTTTTTAATCATCACCTACACCAAGGCTGCCGCTGCCGAGCTGCGCAGCAAGATCGCCTCCGAGCTTTCCGCCCGGCTGGCGGCACGTCCTGGTGACCTGCACTTAAAGCGTCAGCTTCTGCGGGTCTATCAGGCGGATATTAAGACGGTAGATGCTTTTTGCACGGCCCTCCTTCGGGAAAATACCCACCTTCTGGCAAAGGAGGGAGAGGCTCTTTCGCCGGATTTTCGTGTTCTGGATGAGAACGAGGCTTCCCTGGTGCGCCAGCGGGTGCTGAACCGCACGCTGGAACGGTTTTATGAGCAAAAAAACGAGGCCTTTTTCCTTTTGGCGGATACTCTTGGAGCCGGCCGGGATGACCGGGCTTTGATAGAGCTGGTACTTGAGGTCCATGAAAAGGTGCAAAGCCACGCCTATCCCGCGCAATGGCTGGAGAGAAACAGCGCGATGTGGAGCGGCGCGGTGATGAGCTTTGATGAGACGCCCTATGCCGCGGCACTGTTAAATCTGATCCGCCGCAAGGCCCGGCACTGGACCGGAATGCTCACCGCTTCCGCCAAACGGGTGAGTGGCGATGAGGGACTCAGTAAGGGCTACGGGGAAAAATTCCGCGTGGCAGCCCAGGGATTTACTCACCTTGCGGGAGCTGAAAACTGGGAGGATGCCCGCCTCCGGGTGCAGACGGTTGAATTCCCCCGCCTCACCACGCCCAAGGGCCGCAAGGACGATCCGGCGGTGGCAGCCCTCAAACGGGTGTGGGAGAGCTGCAAGGATGACATGAAAAAGCTCTCTGCCTTTTTGGAGGTCAGTGCGGAAGAGGCTGTGGAGGACATCAATGCCATGGCCCCCGCCATGACGGCTCTGCTGGCCCTGACAGGGGCTTTCCAGGAGGATTACCGCAAGGAGAAGCTGCGCATGAACGCTGCGGACTTTTCCGACCAGGAGCACCTTGCTCTGGAGCTGCTGGTGCGGCCTGACGGCAAGCCGACCGAGCTTGGTGAGCAGATCTCCGCCCGGTATCAGGAGATCCTGGTGGACGAGTATCAGGATACCAACGAGATACAAAACGCCATCTTCCGGGCGGTTTCCCGAAACGGACAGAATATTTTTACTGTAGGCGATGTGAAGCAGAGTATCTACCGCTTCCGCCTGGCAGACCCCACCATTTTCCTGGGAAAATATAACCGCTTTAAATCCTATGAGGAGGCGGTAGAAGGGGAGGAGCGGAAGATACTGCTTTCCAAAAACTTCCGCTCCCGGCAGGAGATCCTGGATGCCGCCAACTTCGTTTTTGAAAACATCCTCTCCCCGGAAATGGGAGAAATGGCCTACGGAGAGGATGAGGCCCTCCACTTTGGGGCGGAGTATTACCCTAGACGCATCGACTGCGCCACAGAGTTTCATCTGATCTCTGTCCAGCGCAAATCGGCGCAGATCCCGGACCCGGTGAAAAAGGTAGCCGCGGAGGCCCGGTTCGTAGCCCGCCGCATCCGGAGCCTTCTGGACGAAGGATATCCTGTCACGGAGAATGATGGGAGCCTTCGACCCTGTCGTCCGGAGGATATCGTGATTTTGATGCGGTCTCCCGGCAGCCGTTCCGCGGCCTTTGCCCAGGCCCTTGCGGAGCGGAACATTCCCTGCTCCTTTGAAGAAACCGGGGACTTTTTTGCTTCCCTTGAGATCTCCGTGACCATGGATCTTCTTTCGGTGATCGATAATCCCCGGCAGGATGTGCCTCTCATTTCCGTTCTCCGCTCTCCGGTCTTTGGTTTTTCACCGGACCGCTTGGCCCAGATCCGAAGCGCAGACCCCAGTGGCGGCTTTTATGATGCCCTGGCGGCAGACGGCGGGGAGGACTGCGCCGCCTTTCTTGCCGTGCTGGAGGAACTGCGTCTGGCGGCTCGGGATATGAGCGTTCACCGCCTTCTCTGGCACCTTTATAACCGCTTGAACCTCCTTGGTATTTTCGGGGCCATGGAAGAGGGGGGCCAGCGGAGAGAGAATCTCATCGCCTTTTCCCGCCATGCCGAGAAATTTGAAAGCAGCGGATACCGCGGCCTCTTTGCCTTTATGACCCAGCTCCGTCGTCTCATCGAAAGCGGCCAGGCGCCTTTGACCAAGACATCTGCCGCTGTTTCCGGTGTGCGGTTGATGAGTATCCACAAGTCTAAGGGATTGGAGTTCCCTATTGTGATTTTGGCGGATCTGGACCACAGCTTCTCTCGGCAGGACTTTGATACTGCGGTTCTGGTCCATCCGGAGATGGGCTTTGGCCCCCAGCGTATCGACCTTGCCCGGAAAATCAAGTATCCTACCCTGGCCCGCATAGCTGTGGAGGAAACGCTGCGCAGGGAGAACCTGGCGGAAGAGCAGCGCGTCCTCTACGTCGCCATGACCCGCCCCCGGGAGAAGCTTATTTTGGTGGATTCCATGTATTCCGCCCCCGGAATGCTGCAAAAGCTTTGCGCCCTCTCCTCCTGTCCTGTGATGCCGGAGACGGTGGCGGAGGGAAAAAACTTCGGCCACTGGCTGCTCCTTCCGCTTTTGTGCAAAAGTGAAGCTGGGCCCCTCCGTTCTTTTGCGGAAGGGGAGGTAGAGGGAGAATATCTGGGAAATACCAGTCCCTGGCAAGTATTTTTACATGACGGTGAGGAGTTTCGCATCCGGCCCCGTGCGGTCTGCAGCGGGGAGGGAGAGGAGATTCGGGAGATTGCCTTTGACCCTGAACTGCTTCGATTCCGATATCCTTACAGCCGGGAGACCATGCTTCCTGCGAAGGTCACGGCTACCCAGCTCAAGGGCCGTGTCCTGGATGAGGAGATCGCGGAAAACGCCGCCCACGTACCCTATATCCGCCCCCTGTCCCAGCCGAAGTTCCGCCGGGAGAGCCATGGTCTTCTGCCTGCGGAAAAGGGCACTGCCACCCATCTGGTCCTCCAGTATCTGGACTTTTCTGATCCTGACCTTTCCGGCCAGGTGGCCTCGATGTGTACCCGGGGGCTTTTGACGCAGGAGCAGGCTGCGGCGGTAGATATGAGCGGCCTGAAGGCCGTTATGGAGTCTCAGGTAGCAGCGGATATTTGCGCCGGAAGAAATGTCCGGCGGGAGTACCGATTTACCCTCCTGATGGATGCCCGCAGTTATGATCCTGGGGCCTGCGAAGAAGATTCTATTCTTCTCCAGGGTGTGGTGGATTGCTGCTATGAAACGGATGAGGGTCTTGTGGTGGTGGACTTCAAGACGGATCATGTTTTCACCGACGAGGCGGTTGCACGCCGGACGGAGAGCTACCGTACCCAGCTGGTGGCGTACTCACTGGCTTTGGAGAAAGTGCTGGAAAAGAAGGTGGTTCGCCGCCTGCTTTATTTCATCCCGGCGGGGCGGTCCGTGGAGGTTTAAAATACCGCAAAATTCCCAGAAAAAATTTCAAAAAAGACTTGCATTTTGAAAAGTCTTGTGCTAATATTACTGTTGCCTTTGTAAAAAGGTAGTTCAGCATGAAAGAGGTGAACGAGAGCAATGAAGGAAGGAATCCATCCCAATTATCAGCAGACTACTATTACTTGCGCCTGCGGTAATGTGATTGAGACAGGTTCTACCAAGAAGGATATCAAGGTGGAAGTCTGCTCTAAGTGTCACCCCTTCTTCACTGGTAAGCAGAAGCTGGTGGATACCGGCGGACGCGTGGCCAAGTTCAACAAGAAGTTCGGCCTGAAGTAAGAGTCGTTCAAAAAGGTCTGCTGCGTATGCAGCAGACCTTTTTATTTACTTTTCCGGAAAAACCTCATATACTATATATGATATTGTATTTGCGGGAGGAGAACGACGATGTCTTTACAGCCCATTGACTTTATGACCCTGACCCCGGACGTCTTCAGCGACTTCGTGACGAAAAATGCCCTGCTTACCGCGGGAGATAAAACCGGCTGCAACACCATGACCATCGGATGGGGACAGCTGGGTTCTATTTGGAACGTGCCTGTTTGTACGGTGTATGTACGCCCGGAACGCTATACCTATGCATTTATGGAAAAGAGGGGGTATTTTACCGTCTCCATCATTCCCTCTGACCGCCGGGACATTGCCCGCATCTGCGGCAGTAAAAGCGGCAGGGAAGTGGATAAAGCAGCCCAGTGCGGCCTGACCGTAGCCTATGGAGAGGGAGACGCTCCCTATTTTGAGGAGGCGGAGCTGGTGCTGGTTTGCAAAAAGCTCTATGCCCAGGATCTGGCCGGCTCCTTCGTGACAGATGCAGGTCCCATTGATAAGTTCTATGGGAAAGCCGGAAACTGGCACCGGATGTATATCGGTCAGGTAGTGGCCGCTTACGCCAATCAATAATCTCAAAGGAGACTGAATTATGCAGCAAGATGCCCGCGTGCGGGATAAAGTGGTGCTGGTGGGCCTGAACTCCCCGGTGCTGAAAAAAGATGAAAACGCCGACGAGGACACCCTGGAAGAGCTCTCTGCCCTGGTGGAGACTGCCGGGGCAGAGGTCATGGGCATCGTGATGCAAAACCGTGCCACGCCCGACCCCCGCTGCTTCATCGGCGAGGGTAAGGTGGCCGAGGTAAAGCTCTACTGCGAGAACGTGAACGCCACCATGGTGATTTTCGATAACGATCTTTCGCCCTCCCAGATGCGGGTGCTGACGGAGATGTTGGGCGTCCAGGTGCTGGACCGCTGCGGATTGATCCTGGATATCTTCGCCCAGCGGGCCAAGACCAAGGAGGGCCGCCTTCAGGTAGAGCTGGCCCAGTACCGCTACCTCCTGCCCCGCCTGATCGGTATGTGGACCCACCTGGAGCGTCAGGCGGGTACCAGTGGCTCTATTGGCTCCCGCGGCCCCGGTGAGACGCAGCTGGAAACGGACCGCCGTCATATCCACCGCAAGATCGACAAGCTCCGGGAAGACCTGGAGGAGGTGCGCCGCGTCCGTGCCACCCAGCGCCAGCAGCGCCGGAAGAATGAGATCCCTGTGGTGGCCATCGTGGGCTATACCAACGCCGGCAAGTCTACGCTTTTGAACCTCCTGACGGATGCGGGCATCCCTGCAAACAACCGTCTGTTCGATACCCTGGATACCACCAGCCGTTTGCTCACCGTCAGCGATACCCTGGACGTGGTTATCTCCGATACCGTCGGCTTCATCCGTAAGCTTCCCCACCAGCTGGTGGAGGCCTTTAAGGCCACTTTGGAGGAGCTGGAATACGCAGACCTTTTGCTCCATGTCATCGATGTCTCCAATCCTGACTGGCAGGTTCAGGCTCAGGTGGTGGAGGATCTGATCGTGGAGCTGGGAGCTTCCGAGCTTCCTCGGATCGACGTGTTCAACAAGGCGGATTTGCTTCCTCAGGGAGAGATCATGCCCCGTGGAGAAAATATCTGCACCATTTCTGCCAAGACCGGCGCAGGCATCAGCGATTTGATGTCCATGATTGACCGGATGCTGGATAAAGGGACCCGCCGTGTGAAGCTTCATCTGCCTTACGACAAGGGCGGGTTGTTGGATATGCTTTACCGGGAGGCCAAGGTGGAGAGCGTGGATTACAGCGCTACCATCGACGTCACTGCTGTTTGCGGCCCCAAGACACTGGGCCAGGTCCAGGCGTATATCGAACAGAGCGAGGAGTAAGCGATGACCGAGTATCTGGTGCCCCACAGCGATGCGGAAAGCGAGTTTGTGGAAAAGCGCTCCCGCTTCATCACTCACCTTTGGAAGGTAGAGAGCGAAGCGGAAGCGCGCAGCCGCATCGAGGAGATGAAAAAGAAATATTACGACGCCCGGCACAACTGCTGGTGCTATCTCCTGCAGGAGGGGAATGTGGTCCGATACTCTGATGACGGAGAGCCCCAGGGGACCGCGGGCCAGCCTATGCTGAATGTTTTTCAGCGCCAAAGCGTGACGAATGTCTGCTGTGTGGTGACACGGTACTTTGGCGGTATCCTTCTGGGGGCTGGTGGCCTTACTCGGGCCTATACCAAGGGAGCCAAGGATGCGCTGGATGTTGCCGGCATTGCCCGCATGAGCCTTTGGACCCTTTGGGAGGTGGAGTGTACATATCCGCTTTTCGAGCGTATGAAGCTGGAGATCACCGCCCAGGGCGGTGTGATCCGGGATACGGAGTATGGCGCTGATATCCTGATCCGCGCTGCTTTTCCCGCAGGCATGGCAGAGCAGTTTCAAGAGCGCCTGACGGAGCTTTCCGCCGGACAGCTTACCATGATCGAAGCAGGGGAGGAGTTCCTGCCCGGGCCCCGGGAAGAACCAAAATAAAGAGATCCCTTCGTCCGCTGTGCCGGGCGAAGGGATCTTGTTTCAGTTTTCGAGCTGCTTGGCCAGTTCCTCCAGTTCCACACCGGAGCGGTCCATGGCGCGGGGGAGCTGGGTGAGATTTACTTCTACCTTGCGAAGCTCGGCATTCACATGGGCGGCGGTCGTCTCAAAGGTGGACATGAGGGTGGCGTACTGGCTGCGGAAGGCCTCGACCGTCTTTTTCAGCTGCTCCTGGGTGGAGCGCTCCAGATCGTTTGCACGCTCCCGGGCCTCGCATTCGATGGAACCCAGGCGGTCCCGGAACTGGGCATAATTGGCGGCATCGGGACGCAGAAGCTCCAGCTCGGATTCCAACTGAGCCACCTTGATGTCCAGACCCAGCAGAGGAGTCAACTCCTGGGCGCGGGCCTGCTGGGCGGCAAGCTCTGCTTCCAGATCTTGTTTTTTGGCAGACAGTGCCTCAATTTCGGCCCGAAGGGCGACGTTTGCCGCATTCAGTTCATCGAGTTGGGTGCGCAGACGCTCTGTCTCTTCCAGAAGGTCCTTCTGGGCGGCTTCGTTGTTCTTGGCGGTCTGCTCAATATAACGGATCACATCCTGCTTGTCAAAGCCACCGAATGTGACACTCTTAATGGGATAATTCTCCATAGTCCCTCCCGTTTCTTCACGATATGCGGGTATTTTACCATGAAACAGGCCTCTTTACAAGTGCATGAAAAATTTTTCAAAAAAATGAAAAAAAGACTTGCATTTTAAAAATCACCGTGGTATTATATCAATGTTGTCCGGGAGGATAGCGAAATGCGCCGTTAGCTCAGCTGGATAGAGCGTCTGGCTACGGACCAGAAGGTCAGGAGTTCGAATCTCTTACGGCGTGCCAAAAATCCCTTAGAGCTGCAAGGCTTTGAGGGATTTTTGCTATTTTCAGGAAGGCCTCTTTTTTGCTGTTTTTGGAGGCTTTAAGAAGGTTTTTTACGCTATTCTGTTGTACAGGCGTTGTACAACCAAAAACCCCGCTACCCATTGCAGTGCAGTGGATGGCGGGATTTCTCTTGCATAGGCTGTTATACAGGGGTCAGGCGTTAAGACTCCGGGCTTCTCTGGCCTTCTGGAATGTGGCGTCCTGGCGTTGCTTTTCGCAGTAATGGATGTAGATACGCAGAGTTGTATCAGGCGATGAGTGCCCAAGAAGGCGCTGTACTTCTGTGACATCCATGCCCTTTTCGAAACATCTGGTAGCGTATGTATGCCGCAGCTGGTGGGGCGCTACCTCGAAGTCAAGGATTCGCTGAACCCACGGATGTTTGTTGGGCTTCTTCGCTTCGTTTTCATCTTCGGAGGGTTTCTGCCTGGAGTCAATGATTCCCCAGAGTCGGCGGAAGGAGGATTCCGTCATCATTTCGCCATTTTTCTTATGGAAGACGAACAGTGAATTGCTTTTTGACCGCTCTATCTTTAGTGCTATGGCGAGATCTGCCGGGATTGGTACGCTGCGGATGCTCTTGCTGGTCTTTGGGGTGTCCTCCAGGAAGCCTTTTCCGCTGACGAATACCAGGTTTCGCTTCACATGGACGGTGGCCTTATTTACGTCATTGATGTCAATGGAGTCCCACATAAGCCCTAGGGCCTCTCCGCGGCGCAGTCCAGTAGCGGCAAGGAACCATACAAGCAAGTGAGCCCGGCTCCCCTTTAGCGCCAGGAGTAAACGGTCCTCCTGTTCCTTGGTAATGGGTTCTTTTTCTTCCGCAGGGATCCCCTTTGCCTTGGTTTTTACGGGGACCGGGCTTTTGGCGATAAGATTATTATCCACCGCGGTATCAAAGATTTCGCGAAGCGTTTGCAAAACGGTTTTGTAGAGCGAGTGACTCTGATCAGCAAGATGATTCAGGCAGTTTTTTATCATCATCGGGCTGACATCGCGGACGCGAACACCACTCATATAAGGGAGAATATGATTATTGAGGGCGTTCAGAATACTCTGCTTGGACTTCATTTTAAGATCCGGCTTTTTGTAGACGTTATACCACATCTGGGCAAATTCGCCGACAGTTGTACCGTCATCCAGATCTATGCCGGCGCGAAGGAGCAGCTTGGCTTCAAGGAACTTCTCTTCGACTTCGGCTTGAGTTTTGCCATAGATATAC
>JAFOCY010000198.1 GCA_017380995.1 Oscillibacter sp.
ACCACATCGCCTTCTTCTGCACAGTTTTGTGCAATGGCCAGAGCCTCCTGATAGTCGTTCACATCCAGGATCTCCAGGCCCTCATAGTTTTCCGCGTGCTCCACTGCATCCCGGATGACCCCGGCAGTGGCACCGCAGAGCAGCAGCAGCTTCACATGATCATTGATGACGGGACCAACACTGTCATAGGGAATTCCCTTATTTTTTCCGCCGGCAATGAGGATGACCTTTTGCGCAAAGGAACGAAGTCCTGCTATGGTGCGGTCCGGGCTGGTCGCGATGGAGTCATTATAATACCGGACTCCATGGAGGGTACGCACCAGCTCGATGCGGTGCTCTACGCCATTGAAGGTTCTGGCAACGGTCCGGATGACCTCGTCCGGTACCAGATCCTCTACAGCCGCGATGGCCGCCATATAATTCTCCACATTATGAACACCAGGAAGACAGATATCCGAAGTTTTCAGAATCTCCCGCTCCACTCCGTTTTTCCGGAAAAAAATAGCATCTTCCCGCAGAAACACGCCCTCTTCCACTTCTCCCTTCCGGGAGAACAGACGCACCCCGCCCTTGGCGCGCTTTGACTGCCCACGGGTAATATCATTATCCTGATTAAAAACAGCAATATCCTGAGAATTCTGGTGTGTAAAGATATTCTCCTTTGCAGCAATATACTCCGCAAAGTCCTTGTGGACATCCAAATGATTCGGTGCCAGATTGGTCATAACGGCGATGTAGGGGCTCTTGGTCATAGTCAAAAGCTGGAAAGAGCTCAGCTCCAGCACCACCAGGTCGCTCTCCCGCATTTCCCCTGCTTCCGCCAGCAGCGGGTGCCCGATATTGCCGCCGAGATAGACCGTCCTCCCTGCCTCACGCAGCATCTCGGCAATGATACTGGAGGTGGTCGTCTTTCCATCGCTGCCGGTCACAGCAATGATCGGACAAGGACAAACAGAGAAAAAGGCCTCCATCTCGCTGGTGAGGCGGCTACCGCCCCGGACGGCCTTTTGCAGCTGCGGAAGGTCCGGGCGCATACCCGGCGTGCGGAAAATCATGTCCTGATCCAGATCCTCCAGATACCCTTCCCCCAACTGAAGATTGCATCCCTGGGCCTCCAATCGATCTGCCAGTTCTCCAAGGGCGCTTCGGTCCTTTCGGTCACAGGCCGTGACGGCAATGCCGCGGGAAAGCAGCAGCTCGATCAAAGGCCTGTTGGAAACACCGATACCGATAACAGCCACGCTCTTCCCTTTCAGGGAATCAAAATATTCCTCAAATTTCATCGGGTCTCACTCCTTGATGAGGATAATATATTCTTTGTCATTATACCGCCTGAGGGCAAAAATTACAACGCCGCAGAAGAAATTTCCGCGTTGACAATCCGTCATTCTTCCTGTACAATACTTCTGCGAGTAAAACAGACAGTCGCGTGGACAGGCCGAAAGGCCGTTCATGAGGAAAGTCCGGGCTCCATAGGGCAAGGATAACGGGTAACGCCCGCCGAAGGCGACTTCAGGAAAAGTGCAACAGAGATATACCGCTTATCGTTTACCGGTCCTGCCAGTGGATGGTAAGTAAGGGTGGAAAGGCGAGGTAAGAGCTCACCCGACGGCTCGAGAGTGTCCGTCGCTGTAAACTCTATCCGGAGCAACACCGGTATGGGAGCATTAGGCTGGCCCGGCCGCTCCCGGGGTGGCTTGAGCGCACCGGCAACGATGCGCCTAGATAGATGACTGTCAGATACAGAACCCGGCTTATAGTTTTACTCGTGCAAATATGAGGAGGACAGCGCAATACGCTGTCCTCCTCTTCTCTTTTACGCTCTTTGTGGCTCAGCGTTCCCAGACGCAGATGAGCTGCTCCTTAAATTCCTCGGGGATATCCTCCACATAGGTGGGTCGGATAGTGCCAGTGGTGTTCTTTTGTCATGCTCTCACCTCGCATTCACGATATCCTTCTTTCCTGTCAAAATAACCGACCAGCGATAGAATCGGTCGTTTTCGTCCCCTGATTGAACAAAGCAAAAGTTTTGTTCAATTATAGAGTCAAAAAATAACGGGCCGGCTATACCGTCCCGCTATTCGTTACCGAATTCAGTTCTCTTCCCAGTTGGCCAGACATTCTGGACGTCATTATGCTTAGAACGAAGTCTCCAGTATGGAAATTCAGAAATTCATTGAAAATCAAGCGTTTTCAACACTTACGTCTTCCCCAAGTCGCTAATTTTGTCCTGTTGCATGTTGCAATTCAAGTCTCTTGCGAACACAGAAATAAAATCCTTTTTTATTTGAGAGATAAAGCGTTTTATCTTTTTAGAGGGGCAAACCCAGAAGCCACAATACAATCCCAGAAACTATCGGAAACAACAAAGCCAATCCAACAATAATAGCTAAAAGATATTTCCATATTTTTATTTCTTGACCACGTTTTTTCTTGTCAAAGTAGTCATAGATTGCTACAGTAATGATGAAAAAACCAATGAAAGTAGAAATCCAAATTCCCATCCAGTTTTCGCCCATAAATCTGACCCCCTTACCCAATCTAAATCATAAAAAGGAGCGGGATTTCTCCCGCTCCTTCAAGCATTTATGCCGTCTGTTGCGAAAGAGTTTCTGCCGCAAGGCGGATATTATTGAAAACACTGTTTATTTGTATTCATTATAGCATTGCGTCAGGCTCCTGTAAAGGAAAAGAGACCGGAAAGCCTCCGGTCTCTTTTGTTGAATTACTCTTCCCAGTTGTGCCAGACGTTCTGCACATCGTCAGAATCTTCCAGCATATCAATGAGCTTGTTCATGTTCTTCAGATCGCCCTCGTCAGAGAGAGTGATATAGTTCTGAGGAACCATTTCCACCTGGGCGCTGGCAAAGGTATAGCCCTTGCCTTCCAGAGCCTTGACCACATCGTTGAAGGCATCGGGATCGGTGGTGATGGTGAAGCAGCCCTCTTCAGGCTCGAAATCCTCAACACCGGCGCAGTCCATAGCGTCCATCATGACGGTCTCTTCATCCAGCTCAGCATCCTCATCCGCGATGACGATGACGCCCTTCTTATCGAAGGACCAGGACACGCAGCCCTGAGCGCCCATGGAGCCGTTGCACTTGGAGAAAGCGTGACGGACCTCGGGTGCGGTACGCTGACGGTTGTCGGTCAGAGCCTCCACGATAACGGCAACGCCGCCGGGGCCGTAACCTTCGTAAGTAACAGCCTCGAAGTTCTCGGTGCTTCCGGCGCCCAGAGCCTTATCGATGGTACGCTTGATGTTATCGTTGGGCATATTGGCAGCCTTGGCCTTGGCGATAACGGTAGCCAGGCGGGAGTTGTTGGCAGGATCGCCGGAACCGCCGCCTTCCTTCACGGCCACGATGATCTCCTTGGCGATCTTGGTGAAAATCGCACTGCGCTTTGCGTCAGCAGCGCCCTTGGTCTTCTGAATATTATGCCATTTGGAATGTCCGGACATGGTAATTTATCTCCTTACACGTAATATTGAATGACTTCCCTATGGGAAGCAGATTTTTCAGCGGTCAGTTCAGGGAACTGAGCCGTTATATACTGGATCAGCACCTCACAAACGGGATCTTCCGTGGGAAAATGACCGGCATCCACGAGGTTGATGTCCCTGGCGTCCAGGAACTGGTGGTATTTCAAATCAGCAGTCACAAAGGTGTCGCATCCGGCACGGAGGACTTCTTCCTCATAATCACCGCAGGTACCGCCACCGACAGCTACCTTAAAAACACACTTTCCGGCGTCGGAATACCGCACACCGTTGCAGCCAAGGGCATCCTTCACAAAGGCTGCAAAGTCCCGCAGCGTCATGGGCTGGGGCAGGCAGCCGGTACGGATAAGGCCGTTTTCCATCATTTCCACGTTTTCAAGGCCCAAACGCTCTGCCAGCCGGTCATTGACGCCGCCGGAAGCAACATCCAGGTTGGTATGCATACAGATCGCGGAAATGTTATTCCGGATCAGTTTAGTGAGGATACGGCCCTTAAGCGTATCACAGCGAACAGACTGCACAGGTGTCCAGTTGCTGTTGATCACCGGATGGTGCGCTATGATCAGATCACAGCCCTTTTCAATGGCCTCGTCCACCACAGACTCCGTAATGTCCAGGGCTACCAGGGCACGCTTCACTTCCTCTTCCGGATCTCCTACCAGATGGCCCACATTATCTCCGTGCATCATACCGTCCTTAGGGGCCAGGTCATAGAGAGCCTGCTCGATCTCACGGACAGTTTGCATGGCGCCACTCCTCTCTCATTTCCATCAGTGCGGTAATGGTATCCCGCACCGCATCCGCCTTTGCGGGATCCGCCGAGTGGGAAAGTCCCACAACAGCACCCTGCAGCCGAATGATCTTTTCGATGATATACCGGTCTCCCAAGGGGTCGTAGAGCAATTTCGCGCCACCATGAAGCTGACCCAAAGTCAACTCCATCTCCCCTGCTTGAACCTCCATCACCGGATAAATGGTACCCCGGTCCCGCACCAAAGCTTCCCGGGTGATCACATAGTCGTTTTCCATCAGAAAGCGACGCAGTTGAGCCGAGCGGGTCATGGGCTGGAGAAGCAGGGTATGCTTTCCATCCTTGGTCCAGGGAGCGGCGGAAAGAATGGCCGCAATGGTCTCCCCTCCCATCCCGGCGATGGCTACGGTATCTACTTCATCGCCCCGGATATCTGCCAGGCCGTTACATAAGCGGTAATCGATATTCTCCGCGCCGTAAGTACTTCCGGTCTGGCGGGCCCGTTCCAGAGGACCTTTTCGAAGATCGCTGGCAATGGCGCAACTCACGCGGCCATGGAGTGAAAGCCACACCGGGAGGTATGCGTGGTCTGTGCCAACATCAGCGAGCCGTGCCCCCTGGGGGACCCAATCGGCCAGAAGCTGAAGCCGGGGCGTCAATTCCAGATGTTTTGCCATGGTGCCTCCGTTTTCGCTTTCTGGACGCATACAGCCCAAGCCGTATGCGTCCATCGCAATTCATTAGATCTCCTTGTTGGCCTCTTCGTTCACCAGCTCCAGGAGCTTGTCAACGTCAACGCCGTGGACCATGCAGGCCTGCTCCACGGTCTCGCCGCGGGAAGAGGGGCAGCCCAGGCAGTGCATACCGATGGAGAAGAAGATGGGAGCAGTCTGGGGGGCGATATCCAGGATTTCGCCAATAATGGTGTCCTTGGTGATCTCGATCATGGTGAGATTCCTCCGTTTATCAGATTCAAAGCATATGCGCAGCTTTATCGCGGGATATTATACTCTATTATCCGCACAAATTCAATAGAAAATCAAAGAAAAGGGCGGAAAAGACTTGGAAAAAACTGTCCCCTTCCAGGCAAAGGAAAACAGGCGCCCGAAAACCGGACGCCTGTTTCATGCAAGAAACAAAAACTGGAAACAGCTTTTTATCTCTGCTGCTCGCGCATCTTAGCGAAGCACTCGCTGCAATACACGGGACGGTCAGACTTAGGCTCGAAGGGAACCTTAGCTTCGCCGCCGCAGGCAGCGCAAACAGCG
>JAFOCY010000199.1 GCA_017380995.1 Oscillibacter sp.
TAACTGCCGTACCGGCAGAAAACTTGCTTTGTGAAAACGTTTAAATAGGCTCAAACGTTTGAATTAGCGCTAATATTATAATTGGATTTGAAACAAAAAACAATACCTAAATGCCATAATCCTGGCAATATTTTTGATTCAGTATTGAAAAATATGTAGAAAAGAACGAAGGGAGAGACAACGGACGGGCCGCACAGCGCGGTTTTGGGGAGCCTGAGGGAAAAGCGGTCGGGGAAGATAGATTCCGGCTTTCTTTTTTCGGATCTTTATGCTATAATCCATCTATTAAGCAGTTTTGGGGAAGGAGTACTGTTATGTCTACATGGAATCTCACCGGCCAGCCTCAGGCAGAACAGATGCTGCGTGCCGCAGCGGCGCGGGGCGCTCTTTCTCACGCCTACCTTATTACCGGCGGAGAGGGGCGTACGGAGGTCGCCCGCTTTGCTGCCGCTGCGCTGGAGTGTACGGCGGACAAGGACCGTCCCTGCGGTCTTTGCCAGAATTGCCGCAAGGTGCTGCAGGACATCCACCCCGATGTGGTCACCGTCCGGGACCCGGACCATAAAAACATCTCCGTGGAGATCATCCGGGACATCCGTGCCGATGCCTATATCCGTCCCAACGAGGGCAGCCGAAAGGTCTATATCTTTCCTGATTGCTCCATTCTTTCCGAGCAGGGGCAAAACGTCCTGCTCAAGATCGTGGAGGAGGGGCCGCCCTATGCCGCCTTTCTCTTTTGCGCGGACTCTCCCGCCGATGTGCTGCAGACCCTGCGCTCGCGGTGCGTGGAGATCAAGCTGCGCAAAGCGGAGGATGCATCCGCGGCGCTGCCGGAGGAGACGGAAGCCCTGTGCCGGGCCGTTGCGTCGAAGCGGCGGGATCAGATCGTCAGTTTTACCGTGCGGCTTGAAAAGCGGCGGATCTCCCGGGAGGAACTGGCTGCTGCCCTGGAGGGGGCGCGGGAGGTATTTACTGCGGCCCTGCTTCTTTCTTATGGCGCTGCAAAGGGCGAAAATCACAGGGAAATGGCGGAAAACATTGCGAAAAGCTTGACAAAAGTGCAGATCATGCGCACAATAGAACTGTTACAGAAGTATCATGGCGAGTGCAGCTATAATGTAGGTTCCGGCCACGTTTTGGGTGCTCTTGCCGCAGAATTGGAGGGTATCCTTTGACCGAAGTGATCAGCGTCCGCTTCAGAGGCGGATGTAAGAATTATTATTTTGACCCCAAGGGTCTGCAGGTGAAAATGGGCGAGCAGGTCGTGGTTGAGACCGCCCAGGGCGCAGAATTCGCCACCTGCACCGAGGGCAACCACGAGGTGGAAGACTCCGCCATCGTCAAGCCCCTTTGCGCCGTGCTGCGCATGGCCACGGACAGCGACCGCCGCATTGTGGAGTATAACCGCAAGCGGGAGAGCGAGGCCTTTGATATCTGCGAGAAGAAGATTGCAGACCATGGCCTGGAGATGAAGCTGGTGAACGTGTCCGTGGGCTTTGACGGCAACAAGATCATCTTTTATTTCACCGCCGATGGCCGCGTGGACTTCCGCGAGCTGGTCCGGGACCTGGCTTCCGTGTTCCGGGCCCGTATTGAGTTGCGGCAGATCGGCGTCCGCGACGAGGCGAAAATGATCGGCGGACTGGGTATCTGCGGCCGTCCCTTCTGCTGCTCGGAGTTTCTGGAGGGCTTTATGCCTGTTTCCATCAAAATGGCGAAGACCCAGAACCTGAGCCTGAATCCTGCCAAAATTTCCGGTACCTGCGGCCGCCTGATGTGCTGTTTGAAGTATGAGCAGTACGCCTATGAGGATGCTGCCCGCCGGATGCCCAAGGTAGAGTCTTTTGTTCAGACCCCTGACGGCCCCGGCAACGTCAAGAGCATCGATCTGCTGCGGGAGACGGTGAAGGTGAGCCTGGACAGCGCCCCCGAGGGGCTCAAGACCTACCGCAACTGCGAGATCCGGGTCCTGCGCAACGGCAAGGGCAGCCGGGAGGGCATCGAGATCGGTGAGCGCACCGAGCGCTATGTGGAGGAGAAGGAGGACGAGCTGCTGATCCCGCCCGTCATCGCAAACTCCTACTTCATTGACACTGCCCTGGAGGAGGCTCCCGTCCGGGAAAAGATGGGCGAGGAGAGCGAGGGCGGCAAGCCCCGCCACCGCGGCAGCCGCCGCGGCCGCAAGGGCGGACGCAGCGGAGCCGAGGAGCGCAGCGGCGTAGTGACCGAAAAGAAGAAAAAACCGGCAGAAAAAGTGGAAAAAACCGTCGAAAAGGTGGAAAAATCCGAGAAAAGCGGGGAGAAGCGCCCCGAGCGGCGCAAGGACCGGAAACCTCAGGTGAAAGAAAAGCTTGCGGAGAAGACACCTGAAAAGCAGGGCGAGAAGAAGGGTGAAAAGAAGCCCCAGCGTCCCCGCCTGCCCAAAAAGCCGAAGGCAGAAGGAACTCCCGAGAAGAAGGAACAGGGCGCGGCGATTGCTGAGGGCGGAGAAAACAAGTCCCGCCGGCGGCCGCACCACCGGGGCGGACGGCGGAAAAAGCCCGGTGAGGGCGGCAGCCCCGCTCCCAAGGCAGAGTAAATAAGGAGGGCCCGCTATGGCCAAATTTGACGGCGTTCTGCTTTGCAGCGATTACGACAACACCATCGTGGATACCGCCGCTGTGATGCGGGGGGAGATCGAGGAGTCTCTTCCCGGAGAACGCACCATAAAGGCGCTGGAATATTTCATGGCCAACGGAGGACGCTTTGCCGTGGCCACAGGCCGGGCTCTGGCGGCCTTTGCCAGCCATGCCAAAAATGTGCCCTCCAACACGCCTGCGATCCTTTATAACGGAGGCGCGCTCTATGACTTTGCAACCAAGACCCTGCTGGAGTCGGACTATTTGAATGACAAGGCCCTGGAACGGGTCCAGGTCGTTCTGGAGCGCTGGAGCGGCATTGGTGCGGAAGCCTATAACGATTCCCTGGATATCCCCACCATCCATCCCAACGCCGTGACGCTGCGCCATCAGAAAATGGCCAACACCGGCAGCAGGGCCTATGAAAGGCTGACGGATGTGCCCGCGCCTGTGGGGAAGATCCTGCTGGAGGGAGATCACGACCTTTTGCAGCAGGCCCATGATTATCTCCATGCCCAGCCCTGGAGCGGAGAATATGAGGTGATCTTCTCCGGCATCAATCTGCTGGAGATCACGGCCAAAGGTGCCAACAAGGGGAATATGGTCCGCCGTCTGGCCCGGCGGCTGGAGATCCCCATGGACCATGTGTACTGCATTGGCGATGAGACCAACGACATCCCCATGCTCACCATTGCCAGGGAGGGCTTTGCTCCTGCCAACTGCGTTCAGGCGGTGAAGGACTGTGGCGCCACCATCGTTTCTGACAAGAACCACGATGCCCTGGCGGACGTGATCGAGATCCTGGACCGTTATTATTGAGTATTTAGAGAATCCCGGCGGCGTTTGCCGCCGGGATCTTTTTGCATTTATGCTTGACAAATTCCAAAATTGTGTTATTGTATTAAGTAACTAATACAAAGATACAGACGA
>JAFOCY010000200.1 GCA_017380995.1 Oscillibacter sp.
CCTTTGGCTACCACAAAGAGGATCAGGAACAAACCGATCAGATTCCAGGCACTTTCATAGAAGAATGTGGGATGGACCTCAATGGTCTGATACTCGCTGACAAAAAGCCGCATACGCCAGGGAAGTGTGGTCTCCGCGCCGAAGGCCTCGCGGTTCACAAAATTAGCCCAGCGGCCGATGATCTGCCCCAACAGCAGACCAAGTACCGCCACATCTGTCAGCGCAGCCAGCTTGATCTTCTTCCAGCGGGTAAACAGGATGGCAACAACAACGCCCATAATGACGGTACCGTAAATGGCGATTCCTCCATCCCAGATAGCGATCATACTTCCCCAATCCATAGTCCCCTCTGCCGTGCGGTAAAGGTCCAGATTAAAGAGGACGTAATAAATGCGGGAACCAAGGATACAACAGGGCACTGCAATGAGCGCCATGTCCATCACATGGTCCTCCGTAAGTCCGTAATGCTTCGCCTGCTTCATGGCAAGAAACAATCCCGCCAGCATGGCTATAGCCAGAATAATTCCGTACCAATAGATACCATGGCCTACATCAATGGCTACAGGGTCCAGCTTAAATTCCCAGTCCCCAAAAAGGCCCGGAAAACTCACGGGCATATTTTTCATTGCTGTCAAAGTGATACTTCCTTTCAAAGGGATTTTCTATTCCGTTTGCAGTCAAACGTGAATTTAAGATGATAAGGGATACTTACTCCTTGGGAAGTATCTCGCTGAAAACAGAGCGCTCCGGAATAATATTGTCCCGGAGAAAATCAGAAATGTCCTGCTTGGTGATATCGTCAAAGACCTGTGGAAACCGGAATGGATCATAGCCGTGGAAATATCCCTCCGTGAGAGACACCGCCACATTCTCAAAAGAATTCAATCCCCGGAGGTTACTTCCAAAGGCAGCACGTTTCACCCGCTGGTAGAAGTCCTCGTCAATACCTTCTTCCACCAGGCGCCGGGCTTCCTGGCAGATCTCCCGGACCACCCGGCGGCTGTCCTTACTGTCACCGCCGGCATAGAGATATGCCACTCCCGGCATCATCTCGAAGGAACCGCCAAAGCTGGTGTTAATCAGTCCCTCATCATAGAGCCGCAGATACAAAGGACTGGAATCTCCCAGCAAAATATCGCAGGCAATATCTCCGATGGCAGCCATGCGCAAATACTCCTCACCATTCTTCGCCGGACGGCATTTGAAGCCAGTAAGGAACTGAGGGCTGGAAACTTCCATCTGAATGGAGGATTCCTTCTCGCAGATCTCCATAGGCTCCTCTCCGTAATCCCTGGGAATGGTGGGTCCGCCCTCTTTGGGGAGGATATCGCGGGCAAGATCCACGATATGGCCAGGCTCCACATCGCCCACTACCACCAAAATCATGTTGGAGGGGGTGTAAAACGCCTTGTGACACTGGTAGAGCGTCTCGGCGGTGATGTGAGAGATACTCTCCACTGTACCGGCAATGGAAGTACGCACGGGGCTTTTGGAATAAAGGCACTTCATCATCCGGGTGTAAATCTGCCAGTCGGGGTTATCCTCGATCATGCGGATCTCCTGGGCGATGATCCCCTGTTCCTTGGCAACGCTCTCCTCTGTAAAATAAGGAATAGAGACAAACGAGAGCAAGATCTTGAGGTTTTCTTCAAAATGTTCGGTAGAATCGAAATAATATCCGGTCATAGCGTTGGCGGTAAAGGCATTGGGCTCGGCTCCGTTGGTGGCCAGATCCTGAAGGGCGTTGCCCTCCTCTGTGTCGAACATCTTATGCTCCAGATAATGGGCAATGCCGGCAGGGGTATCTAGCCACTGTCCCTCCAAACAAAAGCGGGTATCCATGCCACCGTAGCGGGTGGCGAAAAAGGCATATTTCTTGGCAAAGCCGCTTCTGGGCACAACGCAGATCTCAAGTCCGTTGGGCAGAGTCTCCCGGTACACAGATTCTCCAATGCGCTGATAGAATAGCTGCTTCATTCCGCCCCCTCCTTGCCTTTCAAAAAGTAGACCGTATCCAATTTCACCGTTTCCATGGCCTCATAGATACGCTGGGGCTTCAAAGTCCGCACTTCTTCTGCAAGAGACTCCGGCGTCTCATCGAGGCCGATGGCCGCCTGCCCCAGATAGAAGTTTTCAAGCTTTCCCTGGGAATCCCCCATGGACATATAGGCGTTGAGCAGCGTGGATCGGGCCCCCTGGAGCTCCCAGTCTTCCAGCTTCCCCTGCTGCACAGCACAAAGCTGCGCCATGATCTCATCATAAGCGCGCTGATAATTTTCAAATTCAATACCGGAAGAAACGGTAATCAGACCTTTCTGCCGGTGGTAAATGGAAGATGCGTAATAGCAAAGAGACAGCTTTTCCCGCACATTCAAAAAGAGCTTGGAATTGCTGCTGCCGCCAAAGAGCGTATTGCCCATGAGGAGGGCTGTATGATCGGTGCTGGTGCAGGAAAAGCCCATCCCCAGCTTCCCCTGGGTCACGTCCATGGCATCTTCCACATAATGGACTTCCTGGCGTCCCACATGGGGCTTGACGGCGGCACCTTCCCGGATGACTTTCCGGGGAAGGCCGGCAAACGCAGACTGCAAGGCGCTCTCCACGCGCTTGAGGTCCGCACTGCCACTATAGAACAGTTCCAGCCGGGATGTAGAAATGAGATCCCGGTACTGGTTATAGAGTTTTTTCGGCTGGAGCTTTTCTGCCATGCCTTCACTGCCCAAACGGGAGATGGCGTAAGGCTCCCCGGCGCAAAGCTCCTGCACAAGGCGGCGGTCCGCATAGTCCCGCTTATCGTTGATCAGGCTGCGGATAGCATCCAGCAGATTGTTTTTCTCACTTTCAAAATAACCGGGAACGAAGCGTCCCCGCTCTGTAGCCGGGTCACAGATCAGCTCGCCCAGCAGGGCAGCCACCGGCTCCAGCAGTTTTTCTCCACCGGGAGCGAAGCTATCGTCGATCAGGCTTGCAACAAAGCCAATGCACTGATTCTCGCCTTTTTTGCGCACAGTATAGTCGATACTGGCGCCATAGAGTCTGTCCAGGTGGGCAGCCATGCTTCCCATATCCGGGAAGGTAACCGTTCCACGGCGAAGAACGGCGCACAGCAACGCATTGGCCGAGGCAGTCTCTTTCCGCAGGGGAACGACAAACTGGGCAGAGAGCAGGCTGGTCTTAAATTTGCGGGCCCGCAGATAGGTGAGGTTCACGCCCTCTGCAAGCTGTTTGCGAATGACTTCCATGGCTTCAGCTCCTTTGGTAAATGCAACGGGAGATATACCTATCAGTATACCTCCCGTTGCTTAAATTAATATGAAAATGGTTTAAGCGGGGATCACAGCAGGCGCAGCATATTCTCGTGGCCGATCATCTTGACCTCAGCCTCAGAGAAGCCGACCTTGCGCAGCTCGTCCACAAAAGCGGGCAGATGAGAAGCATCCTCCAGGCCCTCCAGCAGGTGAGGATCGCGGCCCAGGAACTCGCAGAAGTCGAAGCCGCAAACCACGTGCTCAACGCCCATGACCTCAGCCATGTGAGCAGCGTGCTGAGCCAGGTAAGCACCGTTCTGCTTGGCAGGATCGGCAGAGATAAAGTTGTGGTAGCAGTTCAGGCCAACAACGCCGCCGGTCTCCTTGATGGCGCGCATCATGTCATCAGTCAGGTTACGGACATGGTTGCACATGGAGCGGCAGTTGGAGTGGGTAGCGATGACGGGCTTATTAGCCATCTTGATGATGTCCCAGAAGCCGCCGTCGTTCAGGTGGGAAACGTCAACGAGGATCTTACGGTCCTCCATGATGCGGATGGCTTCCTTGCCCAGGTCAGTGAGGCCCTCAGTCTGCTCACCGCCTCTGCAGCCGCAGGCCAGGTCGTTCTTCTCGTTCCAGGTCAGCATAGCCATGCGGGCGCCGAAGTCAGCATAATAAGTATCGATCTTGCTCAGGTCCTTGCCGATAGCGGCCATGCCCTCAACAGTAACAAAGCCGTAGATCTTGCCCTCAGCCTTGGCCTTGCGGGCCTCCTCAGCGGTGCGGACGATGGCGAGCCAGTCAGCAGCCTGGGGAATATCGGCCTTAGCCTGCATGATCATGTTCTCGGTGAGGCCGGCGTAGGTATCGCCTTCCTTCTCAGGGTTGGACCAGATGGAGAAGCCAACGCCCTCGACCTGACCCTTCTGCAGACGATCCTTGTGGCAGCGAGTCAGAACATTCTCCTCACCCTCATTGCGGCGGCGGGCAACATCCCAGAAAATATCAGCGTGTACATCAAAAACCATTACTCTTTTTCCTCCATAAATTCGATTCTCAACATTTCAGCCCGCCCTTCTCACAGGCCAAAACCTTAAGCGCACACATTTTCGCCCACACTATGAGGCAGTATACGATATGATTATATAGCACGAATTTCCATTCTGCAAGAGCAGCTCCGATTTTTGGCAGGAACACCGTATTTTGACCGGGAATTTTCAGCACTTTCACCAATTTCAAATTTCTCCTCTTTTTACAAAAAACTTTTGAAATTTTCCTTGACTTTTTGAGTCGGATAAGGTAAACTATTTCGTGTTGTAAAGGTTCACAACTTTACAGAAAGGCGCAAAGCTTTACAGAAAGGAGCATTTCCGTGAAAAATCAGACCTATCGCATGACGATGCTCTTCGATTTTTATGGTGAGCTCCTGACCGAGCGGCAGAAGGAGTTCTTCGATCTCTATTATAATGAAGACCTCTCCCTTGCTGAGATCGCCGAAAACGCCGGCATTTCCCGCCAGGGTGTCCGGGACGTCATCGTCCGGGCTGAGGCCGCCATGCAGGAGATCGAGGACAAAACCGGTATTATCCGCCGTTTTGAATCCCAGCGTCCTCACCTGGACGCCATTGAGGCCGCTGCTGCAGAGGCTAAGACCATCAATTACCGCCGCTATGACGACCCCCGGCTCACCGAGCTTGCGGACCTCATCTGCGCGGAAGTCTCTTCCCTGAAGGATTAAGCTATGGCATTTGAAGGACTTTCCGAAAAACTGAATGCGACGTTCAAGCGTCTGCGCGGCAAAGGCCGCCTGACCGAGGCTGATGTCAAGGAGGCCATGCGCGAGGTTCGCCTTGCCCTTCTGGAAGCCGACGTCAGCTACAAAGTGGTCAAGGATTTTGTTAAAACTGTCACCGAGCGCTCCGTCGGCTCCGATGTACTGGATAGCCTGACCCCGGCCCAGCAGGTCATTAAGATCGTCAACGACGAGCTGACCAGCCTCATGGGCGGCTCCACTTCCAAGCTGGCAATGGCCAACAACGGCCCCACCGTCATCATGATGGTCGGCCTCCAGGGCGCCGGCAAGACTACTACCACCGCTAAGCTGGCAGGTCTCATGCGCCGCCAGTATACCAAGCGTCCCCTGCTGGCCGCCTGTGACGTATACCGTCCCGCTGCCATTGAGCAGCTGAAGGTGGTAGGCTCCCAGCTGGAGCTTCCTGTTTTCGAGCAGGGTCAGGGCGACCCCGTTAAGATCGCTGAAAACGCCATCCGCCATGCCCGTGACTACGGCAACGACATGGTGTTCCTGGATACTGCCGGCCGTCTCCATGTGGATGAAACGTTGATGGACGAGCTCAAGCGGATGAAGGCCGCTGTCCGTCCCAACGAGATCCTGCTGGTGGTAGACGCCATGACCGGCCAGGACGCGGTCAATGCCGCCGCCGCTTTTGACGAGGCCCTTGGCATCGATGGTGTGGTTCTCACCAAGCTGGACGGTGACGCCCGCGGCGGTGCTGCCCTCTCCATTCGTGCTTCCACCGGCAAGCCCATCAAATTCGTTGGTATGGGCGAAAAGCTGGACATGATCGAGCCCTTCCATCCTGACCGTATGGCTTCCCGTATCCTGGGTATGGGCGATATGCTCTCCTTCATTGAGAAGGCCCAGGCCAACTACGACGAGAAGCAGGCCGCCAAGCTGGAAGAGAAGATGCGGAAAAACCGTCTCACTCTTCAGGATTACTACGAACAGATCCAGCAGCTGCGGGGTATGGGTGATCTCAGCCAGATCGCCGGCATGATGCCCGGCAACCTGGGCCGCCAGCTTCAGGGCGCTACCATTGACGAAAAGGCTCTGGCCCATACGGAGGCCATCATCCTCTCCATGACCCCCCAGGAGCGGGATAATCCCCAGATCCTCAACGCCAGCCGAAAAAAACGTATTGCAGCAGGCTGCGGCTTGCAGGTCAGCGATGTGAACCGTCTTTTGAAGCAATTTGAAATGCTCCAGCAGCTCACCAAGCAGGCCACCAAGGGCGGTTTCGGCGGCAGAATGATGCACGGCCTTGGCCGCCGCAAGAAGAAAAAGTAACTTGTATATAAGTGCACAGCATTTATAGATATATCCACCAACAAACAATCATTTTTCAATTTATTCGGAGGTATTTTATTATGGTTAAGATCAGACTGCGCCGCATGGGCGCCAAGAAGGCTCCTTTCTATCGTGTTGTTGTTGCTGACTCCCGTTTCCCCCGCGATGGCCGTTTCATCGAGGAGATCGGCACTTACAATCCCTGCGTCTCCCCCGCTGAGGTGAAGATCGACACCGAGCGCGCTCAGGCCTGGATCAAGTCCGGCGCTCAGCCCACCGACACTGTCAGAGCTCTGCTGAAAAAAGTGGAAGTCCTGTAATCGGGAGGCCCCGTAAGAATGAAGGACTTGCTGCTCTACATCGCCAGAAACCTTGTAGACGACCCTGATGCAGTCTCCGTCACGGAGATTCAGGGCGAGCAGGAACTGACGTTGGAGCTGCGCGTCGCCCCTGACGACATGGGCAAGGTCATCGGCCGCCAGGGCCGCATTGCCAAGGAGATCCGCACTGTGATCCGTTCCTACGCCCAGCGCACCGGCGTGAAGGTTTCCGTCGATATCGTAGATTAAA
>JAFOCY010000201.1 GCA_017380995.1 Oscillibacter sp.
GGCGAATCGGCCGGGGAAGAAGGTCTCCATAAGCGCACAGCTGAAGGGATGGTCCTTGTTGGAGTACACCGCCATACGCACCCCCGCCTTCTGCAGCCGTTCCAGCAGCTCCCCGATGCCGGGGTAGGCTGTAGTGAGGTCCATACTGTGGGCCCCGTAATAATCAGAAAACTCCGCCAGGGCCTTCTCCAGCACCTGGGGCGTCTGGACCTCTTGGGGCACGAATTTGGTCACCAGGTTCTTCACTCCGTGGCCCACCATGGCCTTGAACTGCTCCACGGTGTGCTCCGGCCAGCCGTTTTCACGGCAGACGAAGTTGCCGGCCGCGGCCAGGTCGTCGATGGTATTTAACAGCGTTCCGTCCAGATCGAAAATGACGGTAGAAAACATGGTCTTCACCTCGAATGTTATAAATCGGCTTCCTTTTCTCCCTCCAGGGTCAAAATGGAGGCTTTTGTAAAGCCCGCCGCCCGGGCAAGCTTTGCGGCGTCCTGATAGCCGTAGAGGATCTTATCGGCGTTGTGGGCGTCGGAAGTCAGGATGATGCGGCCTCCCATGGTCTTCCATTCCTTCAGAATGAACAGGGCGGGATAGGGCGCTGTACGGTAGCCCCGGGCCATGCCGCCGGTGTTGATCTCCAGCAGCGTCTCCCTTGGGTCGGCGGCGTGGAGAGCTTCGATGGCGGCCTTACGATACCGGGGATGGCTCTCGTCAAAGAGGAGGCCCCCTCCGTTGTGCTTGGTGATGAGGTCAAAATGGCCCAAAATGGTGGGCTTCAATGCGGCGATCCGGGCAACTTCCCGGAAATACCCCTCGGTGACCGCCAGAGCTTCTCCTCCCCAGGCCTCCTCCCGACAGCGGTGGAAGTGGTCCTCCCCCCAGTCGGCGCAGTAGCACTTGCCGTTATCGGCCTTTTGATAATGGGCGGAGGCGATCCAGTAGTCAAAGCCCTCCGGGCTCACGTCCGACTGGCTGTCCCACTCCAGGCCCATCAGGACCTCCATGCATCCTTCGTACCGCTCCCGCTCTTTTAAGATGGCGGCGCGGTAAGCGGTCATGTCCGCCGGGAGGACGGCCCCCACATCAAGGGGCAGGGGGGTATGGGAATGGCAGGAGACGCCGTAGTATTGTACCCCCGCCGCGTAAGCCCCTGCCGCCATGGCGCTCAGGGGCTCCTTGCCGTCGCAAAGGTCCGCGTGGGTGTGGATAGAGCAATCGAAAACCGTCACTGCATCCGCTCCTGCTTCACCTTGTGATCCACCACATGGCGCTTTTCCAGCTCCCGGGTGATATCCTCCACGGTAATGCCCATCTGGACCATCAGGACCATCACGTGATACGTCAGGTCCGCGATCTCATAGACAGTCTCATCCTTGTCGGCCTTGGCAGCGCCGATGATGACCTCGGTGCACTCCTCGCCCACCTTCTTGAGGATTTTGTCCATGCCCTTTTCAAAGAGGTAGGTGGTGTAGCTGCCCTCCTTAGGGGCGGTCTTTCTTCCCTTGATGAGCTCATAGAGGCCCTCGTAGCTGAAAGCCTTCAGCTCCTCGGAGAGGTAGACGCCGTTAAAAAAGCAGCTCTCCGCCCCGGTGTGACAGGCAGGGCCGTCCTTCACGACTTCTACCACCAATGCGTCACCGTCACAGTCGGCGGTGATGGACACCACGTGCTGTCGATTGCCGCTGGTCTCTCCTTTTCTCCACAGCTCCTGGCGGCTGCGGCTCCAAAAACAAGTCATCCCTTCGTCGATGGTGATGGCCAGGCTCTCCTTGTTCATATAGGCCAGGGTCAGCACTTCCTTGGTGTAGTGGTCCTGCACGATGGCGGGAATGAGACCCTTTTCGTCAAATTTCAGTTCCATATCGGTTTGCTCCTTTTTATATGCGCATCTCAACACCCTGGGCACGGAGATAGGTTTTCAGCTCGGAGATCTCCACCTGCCGGGTGTGGAAAATAGAGGCTGCCAGTCCCGCATCGATGCCGGGATGGGTGAAAAGCTGGGCAAAATCCTCCATCTTGCCCGCGCCGCCGCTGGCGATGATGGGCACCTTCACCCGGGAAGCCAGCTCGTCCAGCATTTCCAGGTCAAAGCCCTGCTTCACGCCGTCAGTATCGATGGAGTTGAGGACGATCTCCCCTGCGCCGTCCCGGACACCCTTCACGGCCCACTCCATGGCGTCGATGCCGGTATCCTCCCGGCCGCCCTTGGCAAAGAGGCGGAACTGCCCCTCCACCCGCTTAACGTCCATGGACAGCACCACGCACTGGTCGCCGTACTTTTTCGCCGCCGCGCCGATGATGGAGGGATCGGCGATGGCGCCGGAGTTGACGCTCACCTTGTCGGCGCCGCACTTGAGGACCCGGTCAAAGTCCTCCAAGGTCCGGATGCCGCCGCCCACCGTCAGGGGGATAAAGATCTCGCTTGCTACGCGCCGCAGAATATCGGTAAAGAGGGTGCGCCCCTCGGCGGAGGCGGTGATGTCGTAAAACACCAGCTCGTCCGCGCCGGAGGTATTATAAAACCGGGCCATCTCCACAGGGTCCGCCATGTCTCGCAGGCCCTCGAAGTTGGTGCCCTTCACCACCCGGCCGTTCTTTACGTCCAGACACGGGATAATGCGTTTTGCCAGCATCAGCCCACCTCCTTGATGACTTCTCTCAGATCCAGCCGCCCAGTGTAGAGGGCCTTGCCCAAAATGGCGGCATGGGTGCCGATGGCCTGAAGCTCTTTGAGCTCCGCGATGGAGCTGACGCCGCCGCTGGCGGTGATGTGCAAGCCCTCGATCCGGGCCAATTCACGGTAAAGAGCGAGGTTGGTGCCCTGCTCCGCGCCGTCCCGGCTGATGTCGGTATAGATCACGGTCTGTACCCCTGCGTCATAGAGACGGCGGCAGAAATCCACGCCTTTTTCCTTACTGGTCTCCAGCCAGCCGCTGACGGCCACATACCCGTCCCGGGCGTCCACGCCCACGGCGATTTTGTCGCCGTATTTCTGGGCCATTCTGCGCGTGAAGTCAAAGTCCTTCACGGCGATGGTGCCCAGGATACAGCGGCCAACACCCAGATCCAGGTACTTTTCAATGCGCTCCTCGGTGCGGATGCCGCCGCCCACTTCGATGTAGAGCCCGCCCTGCTTTGCCAGGGCGGAAATGGAATCAAAATTGGCCAACGTGCCGTCTTTCGCGCCGTCCAGGTCCACCACATGAAGGTATTTGGCCCCGGCGGCTATAAAGTCTCTTGCCACGGCGCAGGGGTCCGCGCCGTAGACCGTCATTTTCTCATAGTCCCCCTGGTAAAGGCGAACCACTTTACCTCCGGAGAGGTCGATAGCGGGAAAGATCTGCATACCTTCCTCTCCTTTCTCAAAGCTCCGCGAAGGCCTTCAGCAACCGCAGTCCCGTCTCACCGGACTTTTCCGGGTGGAACTGGGTGCCATAGACCTTGCCGCTTTTTACAACACCGGTGACAGCCACATTCCCGTATTGGGAGGTGGCCAGGGTGCTTTCGGCGCAGTTTCGGCCATAGAAGCTATGGACATAATAGACGTACTCGCCGTCTCGAACATACTTGAAAATGGGGTCATCGGTCCGGATCTCCAGGCTGTTCCAGCCCATGTGAGGGACCTTCAGCGTTTGATCCGTGAGGTCCTCCCGCAGGTCCACCACCTCGCCGGAAACAAAGCCCAGCCCCTCATGCTCACCGTACTCAAAGCTTTTTTCAAAGAGGAGCTGCATCCCCAGGCAGATGCCCAGGAAGGGCTTCTTTTGGGCTTCCTCCTTCAAA
>JAFOCY010000028.1 GCA_017380995.1 Oscillibacter sp.
AAGACCGTCGGGCGCAAAAACGCCTTCTCCTCAAATTTCATGCCCCTCCTTCCCGCAGACACGGAATTTGCCCAGAAGTGGATCGGCCTGTGCGCCGCCCATCTGAGCGACGAGGGCATCCGCGACCCCATCCGCTGCTATGAGTACCTGGGCCGCTTTTACGTCCAGGAGGGCAACAAGCGGGTCAGCGTCCTGAAAAGCTACGAGGCCTCCACCATCCCCGGCTATGTGATCCGTCTCCTCCCCGTCTACAGCGAGGAGCCTAAGATCCAGCGCTACTATGAGTTCCTCCAGTTTTACCAGCTCACCCGGCTCTACCGCGTGAACTTCTCTCAGACCGGCAGCTTTCCCAAGCTCCAGGCCGCCATGGGCTTTGAAGCGGACCATGTCTGGACCGATGAGGAACGCCGCCGCTTTCTCTCCCGGTTCTCCTTCTTCCAGCAGGCCTTTAATAAGCTTGGCGGTATGGACCTGGTGGCCACCTCCGCTGACGCCTTTTTGGTCTGGCTGAAGGTCTACTCCTTCGACCAGCTGGGCGAAATGTCCATGAACGAGCTGAAGGAGAGTCTGGAATCCGTCTGGTCCGACGTGAAGGTCCTGACTCTGGAGCAGCCCATCACCGTCTCCGCCGACATGACAGACGCGGACGTTGCCGCTGCCGAGGAAGGAGAGGAAAAGGGCCTGCTGGGCCGCCTGTTCTCCTCCAAGCCCGCCACCGCCCACCACCTGAACATCGCTTTCATCCACCAGCTCCCTCCCAGCAGCTCCACCTGGATCAACGCCCATGAGCAGGGCCGCCAGTACCTCCAGGAGGTGATGGGGGACAAGATCTCCGTCCAGACCTTCTACGATGTGGGCGTGGGAGAAGAGGCGGAAGAGGCCATGAAGACCGCCATCCAAAACGGCGCCCAGGTGATCTTTGCCACCACTCCGCCCCTGATCGGCGCCTGCCGCCGGGTGGCCGCCCTGTACCCGGAGGTGAAGATCCTCAACTGTTCCGTCTCCATGCCCTATACCGGCGTGCGCACCTACTACAGCCGCATCTACGAGGGCAAATTCCTCTCCGGTGCCATCGCCGGCGCCATGAGCAAGCGTGACCGGGTGGGCTATATCGCAAGCTATCCCATCTTCGGCGTTCTGGCAGGCATCAACGCCTTCGCCTTAGGGCTCCAGCTCACCAACCCCTCCGCCCGGGTGGAACTGCGCTGGTCCTGCACCCCGGGCAGCCACATGGACGATCTGAAGGACATGGGATTGGACTTCATCTCCACGCTGGATATCCCCACTCCCGACTGTGTCCGGGGCCGCTGGGGCGCTTCCCGGGTGCTGCCTGACGGCAGCACAGAGCTCCTGGCCTCTCCCTACTGGGACTGGGGCCGCTTCTACGAAAAGCTGGTCCACTCCATCATGCACGGCAGCTGGGACGCCCTGAACACCAACAAGACCGGCAGCCAGGCCATCAACTACTGGTGGGGCATGGCCAGCGGCGTCATCGGCGTGCGGATGAACCCCAGTCTCCCCGAAGGTGTGCAGAACCTGGTGAAGATCCTGCAAAAGGGGATCTGCGACGGGTCCATCACCCCCTTCCACCGCCGCATCGTCTCTCAGGACGGCCTGGTCCGCAACGACGGCGGCCAGTATTTCTCCCTGGAGGAGATCCTGCATATGGACTGGCTGCTGGATACCATTGACGGCTCCATCCCCTCCTTTGATGAGCTTTTGCCCCAATCCCGGGAGACCGTGCGCCTCCAGGGCATCTACCGCGACTCCATCCCCCCGGAGAAGGAGGGTGTGCTGCTTTGAAGCTGCTGCTGCTTTCGGACCACGAATCTCCCTACCTGTGGGACTATTACCAGCCGGGACGTCTGGCGGAATATGACCTGATCCTCTCCTGCGGCGACCTGAAATCCAGTTACCTGAGCTTTCTTGTGACCATGGGCCGCGCGCCGCTGCTGTATGTCCACGGCAACCACGACACCCATTACGCCCAGCGCCCTCCCGAAGGGTGTGAGTGTATCGAGGACCGCATCTACACCTGCAACGGAGTGCGTATTTTGGGCCTTGGAGGCTGTCCCAGATACAATAACGGCAGCCACCAGTACACCGAAGCCCAGATGCGCCGGCGCATCCGCAAGCTCTGGTGGAAGCTGCGCAGAAGCGGCGGGGTGGATATCATCGTCACCCACGCGCCTCCCGCCGGCTACGGCGACGCCGAGGACTATGCCCACCGGGGCTTTGTCTGCTTACTGCCCCTGCTGGAGCGGTACAAGCCCAAATACCTGATCCACGGCCACGTCCACCCCACCTACGGTGCCGGAAATCCCCGGGTGCTGCAATATGGGGAGACGACCATCATCAACGCTTACGAGCGGTACGTGCTGGAAATTTAAAAACCTAGGCAGTCCGTGACTGCCCGGGAGATGAAACGAGGTGAAGCATCATGGCAGATCTCCATACCGGCGTCCAGACCATCCCCGGCATCGGCCCCCAGCGTGCCAAGGCCCTGGAAAAGCTGGGCATCTCCACCCTGGGGGACCTGATCGCCTATTTCCCCCGGCGCTATGACGACCGCCGGGAAAAAAAGACCATCCGGGACCTGGTCCCCGGGGAATATGCCTGTGTGTCCGCCATGATCGCCTCTACCCCCACCGTGGCCCACATCCGCAAGGGCATGGACCTGGTGAAAATCCGGGCTGTGGATGATACCGGCGTTCTGGACCTGACCTTTTTTAACCAGACCTGGTTAAAGGACCATCTCCAGGTGGGCCAGACCTATGTTTTCTACGGCAAGGCGGAGGGAAACCTCCTGCGCCGCTCCATGGCCTCCCCGGTGGTGGAAAAGGAAGGCCAGGAGGAACAGACCGGGCGCATCGTACCCGTCTATCCCCTGACTGCCGGCGTCTCCCAGCTGATTTTGCGCAGGTCCGTCCGTCAGGGGCTGGACCAGTGCGCCGCCATTTTGCCCGATGTGCTTCCCGATGAGGTGCGCCTTGCCCATAACCTCTGCCGCATCGGCTACGCCTATGAGAATATCCACTTTCCCCAAAGTGACGAAGCCCTGTCCCTTGCCCGCAGGCGGCTGGCCTTTGAGGAGCTGTTTCTTTTTACCATCGGCCTCAAACGGCTGAAAGCCCGGCGGGAGGTGGTGCGCACTACACCCTGCGAAGCTGTGGATATGACGCCTTTTTATGACGCGCTCCCCTTCTCCCTCACCGCCGCCCAGCGCCGCTGCGGGGAAGAGGCCATGGCGGATATGCGCTCCGGCACCGCCATGAACCGCCTCTGCCAGGGCGATGTAGGCTCCGGCAAAACCATGGTGGCAGCGCTGTGCGTGTACTTTGCCGCGAAAAACGGTCTCCAGGCCGCCCTCATGGCTCCCACGGAGATCCTGGCCCAGCAGCACTACGCGGGCCTTGCGCCCCTGCTGGAAAACTTAGGCATCCGCTGTGCCCTCCTCACCGGCTCCACAGCGGCTAAAACCAAAAAGTCCATCTCCGCCCAGCTTTCCGCCGGGGAGATCGACTTTGTCATCGGCACCCATGCCCTGATTACGGGGAGCGTGGAATACCGAAACCTGGGCCTGGTGGTAACGGACGAGCAGCACCGTTTCGGCGTTGCCCAGCGGACGGCCCTTGCCCAAAAGGGCCGCCACCCCCACATTCTGGTCATGTCCGCCACCCCCATTCCCCGGACCCTGGCCCTCATCCTCTACGGCGACCTGGATGTATCCATCATTGACGAGCTGCCCCCCGGCAGAAAACCAGTGGACACCTTCGCCGTGCCGGGAAGCTACCATCAGCGCATCTATCAGTTCATCCGAAAGCTGGTGGCGGAGGGCCGCCAGGCCTACATCGTCTGCTCCATGGTAGAAGAAAATGATGAGCTCCCTGATGAGCGCAAGGCGGTGACAGAGTACGCCAAGCATCTTCAGGAAGGAATTTTCCCGGATCTCAAAGTCTCCTATGTCCATGGCAAGATGAAGTCCAAGGAAAAAGACGCGGTGATGACTGCCTTTGCCCGGGGCGAAGCAGACATTCTCGTCTCCACCACGGTCATCGAAGTGGGCGTGGACGTTCCCAACGCGGCGGTGATGGTGGTGGAAAACGCGGAGCGCTTTGGCCTCAGCCAGCTTCATCAGCTCCGGGGCCGGGTGGGCCGGGGACAGCACCAGTCCTACTGCATCCTCATCTCCGACAACCAAAACGAAGAGACCCGGGCGCGGCTCAAGGTGATGACCAAGACCACCGACGGCTTTAAAATTGCCGAAGAAGACCTGCGGCTCCGGGGTCCCGGCGATTTCTTCGGCCAGCGCCAGCACGGCCTGCCGGGACTGAAGGTCGCGGACATCGGCTGCGACACCGCCCTTTTGCAGGAGGCCAAAGAGGCCGCCGAAGCGCTTTTGGAAAAAGACCCGGAGCTGAAACAGTATCCCGCCACCGCCGCGCGGATGGAGGAGCTCTTCCGCCAGAATGCAGACGCCATGAACTAAAAAAGGAAGCAGCCACGGCTGCTTCCTTTTTTTATCCTTCGATGAGCCGCTCCACAGCGGAGCGGTAGCGGGCGTTGTCCACATAAAAGCTCATGCCGTGGTGGGCCTTCGGCACGCTGACGATCTCCACCGGTGCGGCACAGGCCTCCCGGATCTCCTCCGCCATATGGTGGGGAACCACGTTGTCATCCTCTCCGTGGATGAGGAGGATGGGGACCTCCGCCTTTTTCACCGCCTCCAGGGGCGTGATCTCCCGGACGTCAAAGCCGCCGAAGATCCGGCCGCCAAGGCGCGCCGCGGCAAAGGTCAAAGTCTCCGGCAATTTCCAGCGGCGGATCATGTGGCGCAGCACCCCTTCGGTACTGGAATATCCGCAGTCCGCCCAAACGCCCTTCACCTGGGGAGGAAGGCCCAATCCGGCCGCCATAAGCACCGTGGCGGCTCCCATGGAAACGCCCACCAGGTAGATCTCCTGGTCCTCTCCGAAGCGGCGCACCGCCCAATTCACCCAATCCAGCACATCGTAGCGCTCCTTGGTGCCAAAGGTGATGGTCTTTCCCTGGCTTTCGCCGTGGGCACGCTGGTCCACCATCATGGCGTTCCAGCCCTTTTCACGGCAGAGGGAAAACCCGCCGCTGCCGTCCCGCTCGGCGGTGGAACGGTAGCCGTGAAAAAAGAGGAGCAGCGGTGCGCCGCTGCGTCCCTCGTAGAATTTACCCCGGAGCTTCAGTCCATCGTGAGAACGGATGGTAACAGCTTCATAGGGTGTCTCCAGCAAGATGTCGATATTCTTAACAGATTCTTCCCGGTAGCCTTCATCCTCCGGCGGGATCTCATGGTGGTCCGCCTGACGGCGCTCAGAGCGGCGGAACACAATATCGTAGGCAAGCCATGTGCCGCTCACTGCGCAGGCGGCCCCCAGGGCAAGGGCGGTTTTCGTTCCTTTTTTCATTTCAATTCATCCAGTGTCAGCGTGAAGCTGTCCAAAAAGGTGTTCATAAAATAGCGTACCTCCGGCAGGTCGTATTCTTCCAGGGCCTTGCGGGTCTGGGCGGCAGCCTCCCGGAACTCGTTGTTTCCGGCCTTCAGCTCCTCCAAACACTTGATATGGGCGGAGAGCTTATCCGCCGCCTTGACAAGCACCTCGATCTCCCCGTCCACCGGGCTCACGATCTCCCGGTAGCTCTCCTGCAGCTCCGGGGGCAGGAACTCCACCAGCTTCCGCTCCGCAACGGCCTCCACGTCCTTATAGGCTTTGCGGATGGCGGGGTTATCATACTTGATGGGGGTGGGCATATCGCCGGTGAGGATCTCCGAAGCATCGTGGTACAGCGCCGTCACGGCAACGGCTCCCGCGTCCACCAGTCCGCCAAACTTCTCATTGCGGATCACCGCCAAGGCATGGGCCAGGACCGCCACCTGATGGCTGTGCTCCTGGACATTTTCCGCCGCGGTGTTGCGCATCAGCGCCCAGCGCTGGATAAAGCGCATCCGGGCGATATAAGCAAAAAAGTGGCTTTTCATACGGTTTCCTCCATGATCTGGCCGTAAAGGGTCTGGCCGTCGGTGCGGGTGATGCGCACAGATTTCACCGCATTGTGCAGTTCCTCACCGCCCTGGACCAAGACCTCCATATAGTTGGGGGCATGGCCGGAGAAAAGCTCCCCCTTGGCCTGTTCAAAGAGGACCGGATATACCTTTCCCACACAGCCGTCAAGATATTCCCGGTGCATTTTTTCAGCCACGGCGCTGGCCCTGCGGGCGCGCTCCTCCTTCACCGCCTTGGGGTTCTGGACCATTTTGGCCGCCGGGGTGCCGGGGCGGACGGAGTAGGGAAAAATATGCATCTGGGCAAAGGCACATTGCTCGATAAATGCAAGAGTCTGGGTAAATTCCTCCTCCGTCTCCTCGGGGAAGCCTGTGATCAGGTCCGTGGTCACGGCAGGGCGGTCGAAATATTCGTTCAGCAGCCGCACAGACTCCAGATACCGCTGCGTATCATACTTGCGATTCATGCGCTTGAGGGTAGCGTCACAGCCGCTTTGGAGGGAGAGGTGGAACTGGGGGCACAGCATTTCGATGGCGGCGGCGCGGCGGCAGAAGTCCTCGGTGATGGTC
>JAFOCY010000202.1 GCA_017380995.1 Oscillibacter sp.
CAGCGAAAAAGAGGTTTGCAAAGGGTCCCGCCAGAACCGCCAGCAATTCCCTTCCATAAGAAAGCCGTGAGGTGTCCGCCTCTATCACCGCTCCCAGGATCCCCACGCGGAATTCCCGGACCCTGCATCCGCAAAGCCGCAGCACCGCAAGGTGTCCCAATTCATGGACTGCCGCGCAAAGCAGTACGCTCAGCAGCATCCCGGTCCCGCAGGCCCAGGCAAACCATCCGCACAGCAGCAAAAAGGAAAACCTGATCTTACACCTGGGCTGTGTAGGATACATAATAAATCGGGTTGAGATAAACGCCATTTTGGTGGAGTTCAAAGTGAAGGTGGGAACCGGTGGCCATTCCTGTAGCGCCTACCTTTGCAATGGTCTGTCCCCGTTTCACTGCCGCACCGGAAGATGCCACTACGCTGTCACAGTGGGCATAAAGAGTGGCGTATCCCCCATCGTGGTTCACAATGCAGTATTTTCCGTAGCTGCTGCTCTCCCCCACCGCACCAACGGTTCCATCTGCAAAGCACACTATGGCAGTGCCCCGCTCCGCTGCAAGATCAATCCCGTAATGGAAAATATCCTCCCCCTCAATGGGGTGCTCCCGGTAACCAAAGGGAGAGGTCAGCGTTCCCGAAACAGGGGTGCAATAATCAAAACCCAGGATAGCCTGTTCCAAACTCACGCCTTCCGGGATATTCTCTGCAGAATACAACACACCGGGAATCTCTTCCTCCAAAGGCGCATTTTCCGGTTGATACGTATGCAAAAGCTCCAACGCTCCGCTCCCCTCTGAGGTACGGACCGTCACCGAAGCAGGCACGGCTTCTTCCGGCTGAAACACCGCCCGGTAGACCTCCCCCGCTCCGGCCTCTCCGGAAAACGCACGGCCTACAGCGGAAAATACCGCCTGTACATCTATATTTTGCTCCATCATCCCCTTGACCGCGGTCCTCAACGGTTCTATCCGTCCCGGAAACAGCAGCTTTACCGCCACCAGAACAACGAACACAGTCCCGCAGACCAGAACCTGTATCAACCGCCTGCGCTCTTTGCCGGTCATGGGGACCTCTTCTTTTCTGCGCTGCGGCGGTCGTTTCACAGTCCGGGGCATGACGCGCTTACCGCCTTTCCTGCGCCGCTGTGCGGCGATGGTACGCCTCATAACCACCCCTCCCCCGTTTCATCTCTGGTGCAGTCTATGAGGACAGGGCAGACAATATGATAGCCGGGGAGCGTCTACCCTCCCCGGCTGCCATCGCCTTTGGTATTGTGGTCCACCTTCATCTCAGCGCCAAAGGTTCCGGGAATGATCGGCTTCGCCTTTTCCTTGCCGGTCTTTGCTTTTCCCTGAAGCTCCGGCACCGGAGAAACCTCATTGCGGGGCTTCACGTGGGTCCAGTTGGGACGGGCCATGCCTTTTTTCGCCATGATATCACCTCGTCCCTATCATGCCCCATCCAGCCCATTTTAGCCGATAAACATCTGGGTCCAGTAGTTGCCTTTTGACACATACCCAACACCGATCTGGGTATAGGATGCATTCAGGATATTCGCCCGGTGGCCACTGGAATTCATCCAGGCATTGACCACCGCCTGAGGCGTCCGCTGACCGTAGGCGATGTTCTCGCCGGCGGTGCGGAAGGAGATGCCAAAATTCCGAATCATCTGAAAGGGCGTGCCGTAGATCGGGCTGTTGTGGGCGAAGTAACGGTTATCTGCCATATCCTGAGACTTATACCGGGCCACCCGGGAAAGCTCCCAGTTTGCCGTCAGTGCCTTTAGGCCTTGTTTGGCCCGTTCCGCGTTCACAAGGCGGATAACCTCCGCCTCATAGGCGGTGACGGAGGAGTCCAGCTCCGGGATGGTCAGCACCTGACCGGGATAGATCAGGTTGGGATTGGTGATCTGGGGATTGGCTCCAATGATCTCACTGGTGCCCACTTCGTACTTCACTGCCAGCTTCCACATGGTGTCCCCCTTCACCACCGTGTGGGACAATGCAGCCGCACGAATCGTACAGGCAGAAGTCAAAGCCAGCGCCATGACAGTCGTCATCAGTTTTTTCATCACAGTACCTCTTGATAAAAATAGTGCGGCGGTCCCGCCGGAGCAGGACCGCCATGAATCAGGATACAAAAATCTGTGGCATTTTGCAAATGTAAGTGTTGGCAGAGGTGGAAATGTTACCGGAAGGTCTCCTCGGCGTATTTTGCCAGTTCCTCCCGGAACGCAGGATGGGCAATGGAGATCATGGCCTTTGCCCGTTCCTTGAGGGTCAGGCCGGCGAGATTTGCGATGCCGTATTCTGTTGCCACATACTGGATGAGGGTGCGGGGAGCGGAAACCACGCTGCCACCGGGGATAAAGGGCACGATGTTGCTCTTGAGATTGCCCTCCTTATCCTTGCGGGCAGAGTTGAGGCAGATGAAGCACTTGCCGCCCTTGGAGCGGTAAGCGCCCTCCAGGAAGTCCAGCTGGCCGCCGATACCGGAGAGTTGGCGCTTGCCTGCGGACTCTGCGTTCTCCTGTCCCATCAGGTCCAGCTGCACGCCGCCCATGATGCCCACATAGTTGCTGATCCGGCTCATCCGGTCGGGAGAGTGGACGTAATCCACATCGGAGGGGCGGAAGAGGTCCGGCTCATTGTTCAGCCAGTCGTAAAGCTCCTGGGAGCCCATGGCCAGGTTCCAGGTGGAGCGTCCGGTATCGATCTCCTTGCGGGCATTGGTGAGCTTGCCGGCCTTATGGAGGGCCAGGAACGCGTCGGAAATGGTGCCGGTGTGGCAGCCAAGATCCTTCAAGTCAGATTCCGCCAGCATCTTGGCAACGGTGAAGGGCACGCCGCCCACGCCCAGGGCCAGCGTCGCTCCGTCAGGGATCTCCTTGACCACGTGCTTTGCGATCTCGATATCAATGGGAGAGGGATCCTTGTAAGTGCGCAGGGGCAGAGGCTCGTGCTCGCCCTCTACGATGTAGTCCGCCTCGCTGAGATGGACCCGGTTGGAGCCCTCCACACCCAGGACCGCGGGATAATGCTCGTTGATCTCGAAGATCACCGTGCGGGCATTTTCAAAGATGGTGCGCCAGGCATAAGGAGAGATACCCAGGCTGCAATAGCCGTTGGCGTCAGGCTTGGAAACGGGCACGCAGGCAACATCCACCCGGATATGATAGCGGTAAAGATCCGGCAGAAAGCGCAGGATCATGGGAATGAACTCCACCAGGCCCCGGCTCTGGAGCTTGCGCTCATAGTCACCGATGTGCCAGCTGTAGTAATGGAAGGCGGACTGCTCAGGGTCACACTCCACCACCTCAATGCGGGGACGGATCACAAGACCGCCGCGGATCTTCACATCCTTGAGTTCTTCCTTGCGGGCCGCGATGGCCTTATCCATCAACTCAGGAAATCCTGCGCCAAAGCCGTAATCCACCCAGTCACCGCTCCGAACGGCCTTGGCGGCTTCTTCTGCCGTAACAAATTTATAATCCATGGTAGCTCCTCCTATGCGATCTATCTCAAAGCGTCGGTATTTTTACAATATTATAGCGGAGGAAAGCAACACTTTCAATGCAAGAAAAGAAAAAAGAACCCAACAGGCGCATTGGTATCATCCTTTCTGCTTAACATTCATGCGAAGGCAAGCGCTTTACATCCCGGAATGTTGGTATCCACAATTCAAACAACAAGAAAAAGTTCGCATTTTCGGCATAATAGCCAAAAATACGAACTTTTGTTGGTCCGAGTGGCGGGAGTCGAACCCACGGCCTCATGGACCCGAACCATGCGCGCTACCAACTGCGCTACACCCGGATTGAGCAAATAGCATTATAAGGGATTCTTTATGGAATGTCAAGAAGGATTCCAAAGCCCCCGG
>JAFOCY010000203.1 GCA_017380995.1 Oscillibacter sp.
GTCGCCGAAATAGTGGCTGGTACCGGCCTGGAGGGCCTTGTGGTCGTGCATCATGCACTCCACGGTGTAGGTCTCCTCGGCGCCGTTGAACTTCTCCTTGTCGGTCTTGCGGCCGCGGATGACGGGCATGGCCAGGAAGTTCTCCATGAAGTCAGCGTAGACGTTGAGCATCTGCATGGTCTCAGCGCGGGCCTCGTCCTCGGTGGCGTGCATGGTGTGACCCTCCTGCCACAGGAACTCACGGTGGCGCAGGAAGGGGCGGGAGGTCTTCTCCCAGCGCAGCACGCTGCACCACTGGTTGTACAGCTTGGGCAGGTCGCGCCAGGAGTGGATGATGTTAGCGTAGTGCTCACAGAAGAGGGTCTCGGAGGTGGGGCGGACGCAGAGGCGGTCCTCCAGCTTCTCGCTGCCGCCCATGGTGACCCAGGCGCACTCGGGGGCGAAGCCCTCCACGTGGTCCTTCTCCTTCTGGAGCAGGGACTCGGGGATCAGAACGGGCAGATACACATTCTCATGGCCGGTGGCCTTGAAACGGCTGTCCAGTTCGTTCTGGATGTTCTCCCAGATGGCATAGCCATAGGGACGGTAGATGAACATACCCTTGACGGAGGTGTAGTCGATGAGCTCCGCCTTCTTACAAACGTCGGTATACCACTGGGCGAAGTCCACATCACGGGCGGTGATGGCATCGACCTGTCTTTTATCCTGTGCCATAACAGTTTCATTCCTTTATATATAATAGTGTGAGCGGGGCGCGTCCCCGCAGTCGTTATCAAGCATATATTGTAGCGATTCCGATGGGAATTGTCAACTGTTACCGCGTTTTTCCGTCCCTCTTGCCATTTTTATGGTTCCATGGTATCCTGTACACATGATGAACTATGAATTGATCCGTTCCAGGCGGAAAACCCTGTCCCTGGAGATCACAAAGGACCATCGGCTCCTGGTCCGCGCCCCCATAGGTCTTTCCCAAGATGCCATCGACACCTTCGTGGAAAAGCACGAGCCTTGGGCCAAAAAGCGCCTTGCTGCCATGCCCCCTCCCCTTCCGGAGCCCACGGCTGAGGAGATCGAAGCCCTGAAAGCCCGGGCCCGGACCGTTCTCCCTGAAAAGGTAGCCCACTGGAGCGCCGTGACAGGATTGACGCCAACAGGTATCAAGGTCACCGCCGCCCGCAAGCGCTACGGAAGCTGCAGCAGTAAAAACAGCCTCTCCTTTTCCTGCTTTTTGATGCGCTGCCCGGAGGAGGCCATCGACCTGGTGGTGGTCCACGAGCTGTGCCACATCCGGGAGAAAAACCACGGCCCCCGGTTCTACGCCCTTTTGTCCCACCACCTCCCCGACCACGCGGAACGGAAAAAGCTCCTGCGCATATAAAAATGCCGCCCGATGGGCGGCATTTTCGTTTATTCGGGAAGCTCTGCGATGACCTCCACCTCCACCCGGCAGCCCTTGTTCAGCTCCTTGATGGGCAGGGCGATGCGGGCAGGCTTATGGTCCCCAAAATAGGCGGCATAGGCCTTGTTGATGGGGTCCCAGTCCTCGTTACAGGTCATGTAGACCCGGCACATGACGATATTTTCCTTGCTGCATCCGGCCTCCGCCAGGATGGGGTCCAGTTTCTTCAGGGCAAACAGGGCCTCCGCCTCCACGCCGCCGGCCGCGGGCAGGCCGGTGGCAGGATCCAGGGAGGTCTGTCCGGAGACATAGACCATGCCTTTGGAAATGACCGCGGGGGTATAGTGTCCCCGGGGCGTTGCGCCGTAAGAGAATTTCATAAGCTGACCTCCTGGAATTTTTCAAACTGGTCCATACCGATATTGCCGCCGGAAAGGAGGAAGACCACCTTCTCCTCCGGCTTGATGTTGAGCTTTCCCTCCATGGCCGCACCCAGCACCTGGCAGGAGGTGATCTCCGCCAGGATCTTCCCCTGGGTCAGCAGGAGCTTGGTTGCTTTGAGGATAGATTCCTCCTCCACGGTGACTACCTCGTCCACGTTTTTCTGCACGATGGGATAGTTCCGCGTGCCGGGGAAGAGGGTCTGGGTGCCGTCGGCAACAGAAGAGGCGTCATCCGGCAGGCGCACCGGATGCCCGGCGGCAAAGCTCTTGGTATAGCGGCAAACATTGGCAGGCTCCACGCCGTAGACCCGGACTTTGGGGTTGCTCTCCTTGATGGCGGTAGAGACGCCGCCGATGAGACCGCCGCCGCCAATGGGCGTCACCACCACATCCACATCCGGCAGCTGGTCCAGGATCTCCAGGCCCGCCGTGCCCTGGCCGGCCATGAGCTCATAGTCGTCAAAGGGAGAGATGGCGGTGTAGCCCTTCTCCCCCGCCAGACGCTCGCACACGGCATAGCGCTCGGCGGGAGCAGAGAACACCACCTCCGCTCCATAGCCCCGGATGCCCTCCACCTTCACCTTTGGAGCGGTATCGGGCAGCACCACGCAGGCCCTGGCCCCCAGGAGCTTTGCCGCATACGCCGTGGCCTTGCCGTGGTTCCCGGAAGAAGCGGTGACCACGCCCTTTTCCAGAGCCTCCTTCGGCAGCGTCAAGAGGCGGTTGGCGGCGCCCCGGAGCTTGAAGGAGTTGGTCTTTTGCATATTTTCGCACTTTACGTAAACCTGGCAGCCCAGAGCGGCGTCCAGGCCCGGCAGGCGCAGCAGGGGCGTTTCGTAAATGTAAGGCGCAATGCGCTTACGCGCCGCCTCGATCATTGCAAGGGTCAGCATGGGCGGTCCCTCCTAAAGATTGATGGTTCTATTATACAAAGCTTTTTCTTCGTTGTAAAGAAAGAGCGGCCTGCGGCCGCTCTTTCTCAAAAAATCTCAAATTTTCTCGTCTCCCGCTCAATGGGGACCTCAGGCCGTGCGGCGGCCAGGGCATCCAGGAGCTGATCCGCCTGCTGGTGCTTTTCCAGCAAAAACTCCTGATAAAATTCGCCATCGTAAAAAAGCCGGACCTTCACCACCGGGATGGCCTTGCCGCAGGTCCCCTTGAGAGGCAGGGAACTGTTTTTGGAAAAGGCCCTCGTCACGGCATCAAAGGGCACATAGCGTTCTCCGGGGAAGGCGGGAAAGTAGGCCGCCCGGGAACTGACACGGTACTGGGCCAGCTTCTTCGCGCCGCGGCGGTCCTCCGCCGCATCCTCCAGCCGGTACGTATCAGACATGGATTTGAGTGTAAACAGCGCCATCGTATCCCCTCCTTTGTTTTCTTGGCCTTATCGTATCACAAACAGGGGATTTTGTATGTGGGAAATGCAACTTTTAAAAAGCAAGAGCAAAGGCCAGCAATCCCGCAAGGCCCACCACATTCACCACAGTGAATACCGCCAGGAACCGTCCCGCCCGGGGCTGTTCCGAGCGAAGGTACAGCTTCAGAGTAATGAGGCTTGCAAGGGATGCGATGGGGGTCCCCAGGCCGCCGATATTTACGCCCTGCAAAAGCTCCTTCCAGTTCTCCGTGAATGCGGAGAGGAGCACCGCCGCGGGGACATTGCTGATGACCTGGCTGGCTGCCGCGGAAGTCAGGAGTGCGGAGCGGCCCAGCAGGTCTTGCAGCACCTGCCGCACCGCCTCCACCCGGCCCAGATTTCCGGAGACGATGAAAAAGCACACGAAGGTGGCCAGCAGGCCGTAGTCCTGCTCCTTCAAAAGCTTGGGCTGCATCACGGCAACAGCGATCAGCACGATCACGGTCATCACCCCATAGGGCAGCACGTGGAATACCGTCAAAAGGCACAGGGCAAAGAGCACGCCGTAGACGGCCAGTTTTCCCTTGTCCCGGATGGGAGCTGCCTCCAGTGCAGGGACCACCAGTCCCTTGGGCAGCACAAAGGCGGCGCAAACGGTCAGGACCACCAGGCTCACCGCCGTCAGGGGCAGCACAGCGGCGAAAAACTCCCCGGCGCCCAGGCTGTATGCTCCATAGAGGTAGAGGTTCTGGGGGTTGCCCACCGGCGTTGCCATGCTGCCAAGGTTTGCCGCCACCGTCTGAAGCACCAGCACCTCCACTGTCCGCTCCCGGCAATCAATGCTTTCCAGGAGCAGCAGCGTAAAGGGCACAAAGGTCAAAAGGGCCACATCGTTGGTCACAAGCATGGCGGTAAAGAAGGGCAGCAGCACCAAAATGATGCCCAGCACCCGTCCCCCGCCAAAGCGGCGCACCAGCCACACCGCAAGAAAGCGGAAGGTGCCGCACTCCTGCACCAGGGCCACCACTGCCATCAAACACCAAAGCAGGCACAGCACCCGAAAGTCGATATAGCCGATGTAAGCGCCATCCACCGGCACCAGCAGCATGGTCAGGGCCGCGCAAAGAGCCGAGATGCACAGCACCGTTTCTTTTTCGAAAAAGGTCTTCAGTTTCGCCAGCATGGGTCGTTCCCCCGTTTTTCCAAAATTCGCTATTTAAAATAACACAGCGCCGTGCAAAAAACAAGTAGGGGCGGCCAATGGCCGCCCGCAAAAAAGGACTGCCGCAAGGCAGTCCTTTTGCTTATTCCTCGGCAGGAGCTTCCGGAGCTTCCTCAGCGGGAGCCTCCATGGGAGCGCCGCACTGGGGGCAGAACTTGCTCTCAGCCTGGTTACCGCACACAGAGCAGGTCTTGGGGGCGGGAGCAGCTTCCTCGGCGGGTTCCTCTTCCTTCTCCTTCTCCGCTTCCAGCTCAGCGATCTTGGCCTTGGATGCGGCAACAGCCTCCACCACCTCGCGGATGGCCTCGGGGATCTCACCCTCATACTCGTTGACGAACCACTCACCGATGGTGCGGTAGTTCTTGTCGATCTCTCTCTGCTCGCCGGCGATGGCCACATTGAGCTTCACCTGATCGGCAGCGTCCTTGGTCTTATCAGCGGCCAGGGCAGCAATGTCCTTTGCCTTCTTGGTCAGATTATCAAAAGAAAATGCCATAATGATGATCTCCTTTCCTATTCGAGCCGGTCCGCACCGGATACTTTATGAATTTAGTATAATGTAGTTTTTTCAGAAAAGCAACCAAAAAGCCAGATGTTTATGATTTGTTTATAAATCTCAGTCCGCTTCCACCCAGTCCCGGCACCGCGCCACGGCCCGGCGCCACTGGCGTACCCGCTCCCGGCACTCCCCGGCATCCTTCACCGGCGCAAACACGTGCTGGCTGCGGCGCAGGGCGGACAGCTCCTCCAGGTCCTTCCACACGCCCACGGCAAGACCGGCCAGGGCCGCCGCACCAAAGGCGGTGGTCTCCACCTGTACCGGACGGTCCACCCGCATCTGCAGCAGGTCCGCCTGGGTCTGCATCAAAATATCGCTGACAGAGGCGCCGCCATCCACCCGCAGGTCCGTCAGAGGACAGGGGGCGTCGTCATTCATCGCCTCCACCAGGTCCACCACCTGGAAGGCAATGGACTCCAGCACCGCCCGGGCGATGTGGGCTTTGCCGGATCCCCGGGTGAGGCCCACGATGGTGCCCCGGGCGTACATATCCCAATAGGGGGCGCCAAGGCCGGTAAAGGCAGGGATCACATAAACACCTCCCGAGGATGGAACACTCTCTGCCAGGCGGTCACATTCCGGCGCGGAGGAGATCAGCCCCAGCTCGTCCCGCAGCCACTGGATGGTACTGCCGGCGTTGAACACGCTGCCCTCCAGGGCGTAGGTGGTTTTTCCCCGGACGGTCCAGCCCACGCTGGTCACAAGGCCGGAGCGGGAGCGCACCGCTTCCTCTCCCACATTCATCAGGGTAAAACAGCCGGTGCCGTAGGTATTTTTCGCCTGTCCCGGCGCAAAGCAGCCCTGACCGAAGAGAGCCGCCTGCTGGTCGCCGGCGCTGCCGCAGATGGGCACGCCTGCCAAAGCCTCCAGGCCAGGGATGCCCTCGGCCACTGTGCCGTAAACCTCGCTGTTGGACCTGGGATCGGGTAGGAGGCTCATAGGGATCTCCAGCAGCTCGCAAAGGTCCTTGTCCCATTCCAGGGTATGGATGTTAAAGAGCATGGTGCGGCTGGCGTTGGAATGGTCCGTCACATGGACCTTGCCGCCCGTCAGGTTCCAGATGAGCCAGGAATCCACCGTGCCGGCACAAAGCTCGCCCCGCTCCGCCCGCTCCCGGGCGCCGGGGACGTTATCCAGCAGCCAGCGGATCTTGGTGCCGGAAAAATAGGCGTCGATGACAAGACCCGTCTTTTCCATCACGCCCTGGGTCAGTCCCCTGCCTTTCAGCTCGTCACAAAGTGCCGCGGTGCGGCGGCACTGCCAGACGATGGCGTTATAGAGGGGTTTTCCGGTGGCACGGTCCCAGAGGATGGTGGTCTCACGCTGGTTGGTGATGCCAAGGGCAGCAATGCAGCGCGGGTCGATATGGGCGGCATCCACCGCTTCCATCAAGGCTCGCTTCTCCGTGTTCCAGATCTCCATGGGGTCATGCTCCACCCAGCCGGGCCGGGGATAGATCTGACGGAAGGGATGCTGGGAGCGGGAGACGATCTGCCCCTTCCGGTCAAACAAAATCGCCCGGGACGATGTGGTGCCCTGATCCAGCGCAACAACGTAAGTATCCATAGGGAAACCTCCTCTGGTAAATGATATCGGAAGGTGATATAATTAAATTGACGATATTATACCATAAAGGAGGCGGCATTTCCATGGTATTCCAGGAATTTACCTACCTTTCCGCCAACGGCAAAACCCCCATCCACGCGGTGGAATGGCTGCCGGAGGGAACCCCCATTGCCGTTTTGCAGATTACCCACGGTGTGTCCGAGCACATCCTGCGTTACGAACCCTTTGCCCGGTACCTGACGGACCGAGGCTTTGCCGTTGTGGGCCATGACCATCTGGGTCACGGCGGCTCCCAGATCCAGGGCAAGGGAGGACTGTACTTTGGTCCCAAGGGCAGCTGGGATATCGTAGTACAGGACCTGGAGGTCCGCCGTCAGCTGGCCCGGGAGCAATTCCCCTCTATTCCCTATTTTCTGCTGGGCCACTCCATGGGTTCTTTCGTCCTTCGGACCCACCTGATCCGTTATCCCGGCGTATCAAACGGTGCCATCATCATGGGTACTGGCCAGATGCCCCAGCTGATTCTCAAGGGCGGCATCCTGGTGGCCCGTCTCGAAGGCAGCCGGGTAGGCGAGGATCAGCCCAGCCCCCTGGTGAACAAGATGGCCTTCGGTCCCTACAACAAACCCTTCGCCCCCAACCGTACCCCCTACGACTGGCTCAGCGCCAACCCGCAAAATGTGGACTTTTACATTTCCCAGCCTCTTTGCGGCGGCATCCCCTCCACGGGACTGTTCCGGGAAATGCTGGGCGGGATGTCCTATATCGCGGCGGCGAAAAACCTCTGCAAAATGGATGTCAACACCCCCGTTTTGTTCGTCTCCGGCGAGCAGGACCCCGTGGGAGACATGGGCAAAGGCGTCCGCCGGGCCTATGAGATCTTCCTCGCCGCCGGTGTGCGGGATGTGGGACTGAAATTCTACCCGGGTCTGCGGCATGAGATTTTAAATGAGGACTGCAGGGAGGAGGTCTTCCAGGACCTGTTCCACTGGATGGGAACCAAAACCGCCGCTCCCCTTTAACGCAGCCTCCATCCTCAGCTTTTTGATCTCAAAGCCCGCAGGGTCGATCCCTGCGGGCTTTTGCTTCACTTGGATCCTTTCGCTTTCCTGACAAGATTGTAGTCCGTATCATAGTACAAACCAAGTTCAGCGCAAATTCTGTTATTCGTGCCGGTAAGCGCATCGTGGTATGCCCGGTATGTGGGAGAAAGGATCTTCATGTTCGGAATGAAGATATCGTTGTACCCTTTGTTTTGGAGCTCCTTCATAAACTTCCTTTGCTCAATATACGCAGGGTGGAAGCGCAGCAAGCGCTTCGTTCTGTATCCATCCAAAACCGTTTTTTTCAGTTTTTCGTATTCTTCCGGGCTGGGATCAAGATACCGCTCCATCCTCGCGGCCTCTCTTCTTTCCATCTGCTCCGGCGTTTCCTGCCTTAGAAGGCGGAGCATGATCCAGCCGGAAAATCTCATCAGCAGAGGGATCCTGATCTGCGTGTTATCCCAAAACTCCTTAATGGTGTTATAGGCCTCCTCCTGCTCCTTTGTCTGGAGCCTGATCTGCAAGTACGGCCGAAAGTGACTCAGGAAATACTGTCCATAAAAGCCCGGGACCGCATCCTGGATCGCCTGGGCTACAGTTTCATATTCCAACTGCGCATAGGCCTGATCCACATCATGAGTGGATATGAACGCCTGAAGTTCAAGAAGCTCACTTTGCTTGTCCTGCAGCTCGGTCTCTTTTTCTTTCAGAACTTTCTGCAGGATCGACTCGTCCCCGCCGCTGATGATCTTTTGTATATCCGAAATACCGATCCCAAGCTTTCGGTACACAGAGATGGTTTTCAGAGTCCTTATGTGCTCCTGGGAATAGTTGCGGTATCCATTTTCGTCCTTGGGGACAGTCAGCAGGCCCTTCTCCTCGTAAAATTTGATGGCCCGTTTGGTAAGGCCCAATTCCTTGGAAATGTCATGGATCGTCATCATATTCGCCTCCTTGAAACCAGCATAAGGCTGTACGCTGCGTACATGTCAAGATGCACCCGATGATTTTTTCCGGATCATATCGCAAACGCACATGGGTCCCATCTAAAAAACAGTAAGCGGTATGCAAAAGGCATACCGCTTACTGAAAACAGCTTTCTACCGATTGGATGGACCGCTCACTTTCCGCTGATCTCCACCGCCCGGACGATGCCGTCCTGCACGTAGAGGTCGCACTTTTCCGCGTAGGCATGGCCCTGGTCCAGGGTCATCCAGCGCTTGGTGGCGCGGTTATAGCACATCACATCCTCGGCCACGGCATAGAGCTTTCCCTTCACCGTTACCGCTGTGGGAGAGGACCAAGCGCTGTTGGGCACGTTGCTCAGCTTCTCCAATACGCTCACCCGTACAAAGCGGTCGCCCCGCAGGGTAGCGGCCACATAGTCGCCGTCCTCCACCTGGTAACTCGTCTCGTAGGCGCCGGTACTGGCCACAGCGCCATCCTTGGCGTACTGAACATTCAAGGTCTTGACTTCCGTCTCGCCAAACTCATCGTACTGGGTGCTGCGGCTCACGTCAGCCCGGCCGTAATACACCGTGCCGCCCTTGCTGTCCCCGATCTGGATCAGGTCTACCTCGCCCGCCCAGTTTTTCCGGGCGTAGGCGATCTGGCTTGCGGGGATCTCAGCGAGGAGCAGGTCCGCCAGGGCAACGCTCTTCGTTCCCTCAAAGAGCATCACATTCTCCGCAAGGTCCAGCTTTCCCAGCTTCCGCTCGCCCACATCCAGCTTGCCGTCCACGCCGTCCTTGGGGGCACTCAGCTTCACGCCCTCCTTCCTGCCGGAAAGAGCGACGATCATTCCCTCAAAGTCCTCCGCGTTGGAAACTGCCCCCAGGGCGATGCGGTTGGAGCCGCACAAAAGCTGTACCTGGCCTCCCGCCACGATGCCAATGGCATTGGCATCCATTCCCTTGGCAACGCCGGCCACCTGGCCGTCCTCGGTGAGAAGGAGGGTCATGGTGCTGCCGGGCTTGTATTTTGCAACGCTGTCCATGGCAGAGGAAAGAACATTGAGCTTTACGCCGCCCAGGACAGAGATCTCCATGGGCTCCTTGGGACTGGGACTGCACTCCTCGTAATAGACGCTCACGCGGGTATCGCAGACCCGGATGGAATGGGTGGCGGCGGAATAGGTGGCAACATCCCCCTTACGCAGGTCGCTGACGCCGGCCTTTACGCCGTTTTTATAGATGGTATAGGTGTTGTTCCCCGCCAGGGCCTCAAAGCCCTTGGCAGAGCCGCTCTCCTCCACTACGACCGCTGTCTTCACCTGGTTCCCGGCCAC
>JAFOCY010000029.1 GCA_017380995.1 Oscillibacter sp.
GACCCCAGAGACCCGTTTACGGGTAGCAAGTAACCCATGCATGGCTGGCAGGCCCATAAAAAGCGCACTTGTGTGCAGCCAGTAATATTAGGGCTATGCCCGAAACTGAAATACCCCCCGCTTAGCGGGGGGATATTTATTACAGCTCCATTTTTTGAAAAATGTTTTCCAGGGCCGTCCAGTTCTCCGCGTCCAGTTTGGAAAGACCCAGCAAAAGACGCTTGCGGAAGGAGTCCTGCTCAAAGGCCACCTCACCCAAAAAGCGGCTGAGGAGCTCATTTTCTCCCGCGGGGACCAGCATCTCTCCCTCGCCCCGACGCAGCCACCCTTCGCTCACGTGGAATTCCCGGCACATCAGGGCCACCACCGCGTCAATGGGTTCGTTGCGGCCTACCTCGTAGTTGGCAAGGGCCCCCCGTTTGATGCCAAGCCGCAGGGCAAATTCCTCCTGGGTCAGCCCCAGGCTCCGCCGCAGTTCTTTGATGCGTTCCTTCATGGCACGCCCTCCTTGTGTTCTTTGCCTGTATCTTAACACACGCTGTTGCATCTGTCAATAAAAATTTGCAACAAAAACACAAAACGGGCTTGACAAAAGTGATATAGTTGCTTATAATAGCAACATAAACACAAAAGAAAAGCGAGGTGCGTGTGAATGAAGCGAAGAGAGATGGATGAGAAGCGCTGCGCTGTCTGCGGACAGGCGTGGCCCAGGTTTGTGGTGGAGACGATGGACCACGCCCTCCTGGGCTGCGAGAGCTGCCTTCTCATCCGCCGGGACGGCGTGATCCAGCTGTGATGGAAAGGCGGGGGTAATATGTATACAAAGACACAGTGGCAGTGGGCCTGGGAACGGTTTTGCCAGGGCTACACCTATAAGGAGCTGGGAGAATTTCTGGGCTTGCATCCCGAGAGCGTGCGGCGCCGCTTTGCCCGCATGGGCCTGCGGGCGGAGAACCGGGGAGAGCTGCCGCCGCTGAAAGAGCGGAAACGGGAATTTTGCGCCCTGGAGGAAGAGATATGCCTGTAAAGGACCTGCTCTCCTGCCCCGGGAAACTGGCAGCGGAGCTTTCCCGCCTGGAACAGCGCTGCGGGGAGCTTCGCGCTGCCTGTACAGCCACCACCACCCACTGGGAGGCGGCGGGAGGCGGCGCCGGACATGACGCCAGGGAGCGGTGTCTTGCCGCCCTTGCGGACCTGGGCAGGGAAAAAGCCGCCCTGGAAGGGCGGCTGAAGGAGGCGGGAGCGGCAGTGGACGTTTTCCTGGTGCGTTTTCGCGCCCAGTATGGCCTGCGGTCCTACGCCCTGCTCCGCTGGCGCTGCCGGCTGGGCAAGACCTGGCCGGAGGTGTGCCGGGAGCTGGAGGCGGTTTATGGAAAACCGGTGAGCCTGCGCGCTGCCCAGTATTGGTACACCCAGGCTCTGGCCCAGGCAGAGGAATTTGATCAAAAATTTGGCCCCCTCGGATGAGGGGGCCAAAATTTTTATTGCTCATCGGTTCGAGCGCCGTGCTTGATGGTGGAGATGTCGTAGGGCGTAGTCTGGTAGACGCAGTAGTTCAGCCAGTTGGCATAGAGCAGGTGGGCGCAGGAACGCCAGGTGACAACGGGGTCCCGCTTGGGATCGTCGTCGGGGAAGTAGTTCTTGGGGACCTGGATGTCGATGCCCGCGGCAACGTCCCGCAGGTACTCCCGCTTCAGGGTGTCCCGGTCATACTCCGCGTGGCCCATGAGGAACACCTGGGTACTGCCCTCGTTTTTCACGGCGTAGACGCCGGCCTCGGGGGAGGAGGCCAGGACCTTCAAGCCCGGCACAGCCTCAATGTCCTCCCGGATGACGGTGGTGTTGCGGGAGTGGGGCACCAGGAACTTGTCGTCAAAGCCCCGGAAGAGGATGTAGTTGGGGTCCTCCAGGGTGTGCTCGAAGACGCCGAAGAGCTTGCGGGAGAGGGTGTGCTTTCGGATGCCGTAGTGGTAGTAGAGGCCTGCCTGGGCGCCCCAGCAGATATGCAGGGTGGAGTGGACATGGGTCTTGGACCACTCCATGATCTCGCACAGTTCCTCCCAGTAGTCCACTTCCTCAAAGTCCATCAGCTCCACCGGCGCACCGGTGATGACCAGACCGTCGAAGGTCCGCTCCTTCACATCCGCAAAGGACTTGTAGAAGGTGAGCATGTGCTCCTGGGAGGTATTCTTGCTCACATGGCCGCTGGGGGCGATGAGCTCCAGCTCGATCTGCAGCGGCGTGTTGCCCAGGACCCGGGCCAGTTGGGTCTCCGTGTCGATCTTGGTGGGCATCAGGTTCAAAAGCAGGATCTGGAGGGGACGGATATCCTGGTTTACGGCCCGGGTCTCCGTCATCACGAAAATATTCTCCGAGAGCAGCGTGGCGGTGGCGGGAAGTTGGTTGGGGATCTTGATGGGCATTATTCAACAGCCTCCAGTGCCTGCGCGATATCGTCGATCAGGTCGTATTTGCTCTCCAGGCCGCAGCTCATGCGCACCAGGCCCGCGGGAATACCGGCGGCCTCCAGCTGCTCGTCGGTCATCTGGCGGTGGGTGGAGGCGGCGGGGCAGAGGCAGCAGGTGCGGGCGTCAGCCACGTGGGTCTCGATGGCAGCCAGTTTCAGCCGGCTCATGAAGACCTCGGCAGCTTTTCTTCCGCCCTTGAGCTCGAAGGACACCACGCCGCAGGAGCCGTTAGGCAGGTACTTCTGGGCCACCTCATAGTACTTGTCGCCGGGGAGGCCGCAGTAGTTGACCTTGGATACCTTGGGATGGTTTGCCAGGAACTCGGCCACGGCCTGGCCGTTTTCGCAGTGGCGGGGCATCCGGACGTGGAGGCTCTCCAGGCCCAGATTCAGGTAGAAGGCGTGCTGGGGGGCCTGGATGGAGCCAAAGTCCCGCATCAGCTGGGCGGTACACTTGGTGATAAAGGCGCCTTCCTTGCCGAACTTTTCGGCGTAGGTGATGCCGTGGTAGCTGTCGTCGGGGGTGCAAAGGCCGGGGAACTTCTCCGCATGGGCCAGCCAGTCGAACTTGCCGGAATCAATGATGGCGCCGCCCACGGCACAGCCGTGGCCATCCATATACTTGGTGGTGGAGTGGGTGACGATGTCGGCGCCCCACTCGATGGGCCGGCAGTTCACGGGAGTGGCGAAGGTGTTGTCAATGATCAGGGGAACGCCATGGCTGTGGGCGGCCTTGGCAAATTTCTCGATATCCAGCACGGTGAGGGCGGGGTTGGCGATGGTCTCGCCAAAGACGGCCTTGGTGTTGGGACGGAAGGCGGCCTCCAGTTCCTCATCGGTACAGTCGGGAGAGACGAAGGTGAAGTCGATGCCCATCTTCTTCATGGTGACAGAGAAGAGGTTGAAGGTGCCGCCGTAGATGGTGGAGCAGGAGACCACATGGTCGCCGCAGTTGGCAATGTTGAACACAGCGTAGAAGTTGGCGGCCTGGCCGGAGGAGGTCAGCATGGCGGCGGTGCCGCCTTCCAGCTCGGCCAGCTTTGCGGCCACATAGTCGTTGGTGGGGTTCTGGAGGCGGGTGTAGAAGTAGCCGTTGGCCTCCAGGTCGAAGAGCTTGCCCATGTCCTCGGAGGTTGCGTACTTGAAGGTGGTGGACTGGACAATGGGGATCTGGCGGGGCTCGCCGTTGCCGGGGGTGTAGCCACCCTGGACGCAGACAGTTTCAGTGCGGAAGTTGCTCATAAAGATCAGGTCCTTTCCTGTATTATTTTTCGATGACGTGGACGTTGAGGTGGTTGTAGGTCATTTCCACGTTGTACTTGTCAAAGGCGGTGCGGATGTTTTCCATGAGGGCGAAGTAGCTGTCCCAGTAGTCACCCACGGCGGTCCAGCAGTAAAGGGTGTACTCGATAGAGCTTTCACCGTAGCCCGTCAGGCGGGTGACGGGGGCGGGGTCAGAGAGAAGGTTGGGAGTCATATCCATGGCCTCGGCGCAGGCGGCGAAAACATCCTTGGTGGAAGCGTCGTAGGAAGCGGTGACGGCGATGCCGATGCGGCGGCGGCCCAGGCGGGAGTAATTGGTGATCTTGGAGGAGGAGAGGGCGCGGTTGGGCACCAGGATATACTGGCCGTTGGCGGTGAGGAGCTTGGTGTGGTTCAGGGCGATCTCCTCGATGGTGCCGCCCACACCGTCGGCTTCCACATAGTCGCCAATATGGAAGGGGTGGGTGGAGAGGATCACCAGGCCGCCGGCCATGTTGCCCAGGATATCCTCCATCGCCAGGGTCACGCCCAGGGAGCAGACGGAGAGGAGGGCCACCAGGGAGGTCATGTCGATGTTCAGGCTGCCCAGGATGATCAGAGCAGTGAGGATATACAGCACGGCCTTGAGGGCGGTGGCGATGTATTTCTGGACCTTGGCATCCAGATGGGTGCGGGAGAGCAGGCGGGATACCACCTTCATCACGGTGCGGATCACCAGAAGGCAGACCAGCAGGGTAAACAGGGCGGAGAGGGCCTCACCGATGGTGAAGCTGCCCAGGGAAGTGCTGAGGATCTCGGAAATGTTCATGTTGGAAGCTCCTTTATTTCTTTATATGATCTGGTCGGGGGTCATGCTGCCCACGCCCAAAGAGCGGTGAAGAGCCTGGGTGTGGCGGATAGCGTCAGCCACCGCCTCGGTAAGGCACCGGATAAAGGTCCCGGTCTCCTTGGTGGGTTTGCTGCTTCGGGGCAGGATGTAGCCGATGCGGATGACCGGTTTTCCCGCAAGGGGGGCGCTGACCACATTCTCGGGGGAAAAGCCGGGGGAGAGCAGGCCGCTGCCGGTGGTAAAGCCGTCTGTCCGGGCCAGCACGTCCATCATAACGGAGCGGCTGTTTACCCGGATGCTCTGGTCAGAGCGCTTCATGGAGAGCATCTGGTATTCCTCGGAAAAATCTGCCGCCACGCCCTGGGCCTGCTCAAAGGAGACGTAAGGGTAGGGGGCCAGGTCTTCCTCTGTGATGGGCTGGGAGGAGAGCACGGGATGTCCGGCGCGGATATAGATGCAGGGGTCCACCGAGGCAATCTCCCGGAACTGCAGATCCCGGGTGTCCAGCATCCGGCAGATGATCTTTTCCGTCAGCTCCGTGATGGAGATGACGCCGATGTCGCTCTGGCGGTCAAACACATCGTTGATGACGGCGTCCATACTGTCCTCCCGGAGGGAGAAACGGCTGGAAGGGTCCGCCTGGCTCAGTAAACGCAAAAATGCGTCCTCCGTGAAGGGATAGCGCTGGGTGGATACGGAAAAGCGGGTGGGTGCCGCGGCACTCTGGCTGCCGTACAAACTTTCGATGCGGTGCTTTTGCTCCAGCAGAGAGACGGCGTAGCTTAAAAATTCCCGACCTTCCGGGGTACATTCCACGCCCCGGTTGCTGCGCAGGAAGAACTGGATGCCCAGTTCCTGCTCCAGCTCCCGCACGGCGGTGGAGATGCCGGACTGGGAAAGCAATAATTTATGGGCTGCCTTGTTGATGGACCCGCATTTTGCGATCTCCACCACATAGGTCAGCTGCTGAAAGGTCATGGCTTCGCCTCCTTGGGATTTGCTTTTACCATTATAGGGAGGATGGGGAGGCCTGTCAAGTTGGTATGGGAAAAAGTGAATGTTGGATATCGGAAATTTTGAGAGCAAAGAGGGGGCGCATTACAACGGAAACATCAGACCTGTTCGGCGGGGACCCCGGAGAAGGCGCGTTCTTCACACAGCCCCGAAAACCAAAAAGAAACAGCCACCTTTCGGTGACTGTTTCTTTTTGGTGCGCGAGGCGGGACTTGAACCCGCACGTCCGTAATGGACACTAGAACCTGAATCTAGCGAGTCTGCCAATTCCACCACTCGCGCATATCGTATTCACTTGACGACTTCGTTAGTATAACTCCGGGGGCGGCAAATGTCAACACTTTTTTCAAAAAATTCAAAAATTTTTCTTCCTTCTCACAGCGTGGGATCGGTGCTATACTGAACAAGAAAAGGAGGGGTGCCCATGAAGGATCCCATCGAATTGCGGCGGGAGTTTCATCGCTATCCGGAGTCCGGCTGGACGGAGTTTCGCACCACCGTGCGCATCCTCGAGGAGCTGCAGGCCCTGGGCATCCCCGTGCGCTGGGGACGGCAGATCCACGACCCGGCGCGGATGCTGGGCCTGCCGGAACCGCAGGTCCTGGAGGCTTGCTGGCAGCGCGCGGCGGAGGAAACAGGCAGGGAGGACTTGCTTGCCCCCATGCGGGGCGGGTTTACCGGCTGTGTGGCGGAGATCCGGGGCGCGCTTCCCGGGCCCCTTACAGTACTGCGCGTGGACATCGACTGCTGCGAGGTGGCGGAATCCACCACTCCGGACCACCGCCCTGTCCGGGAGGGTTTTGCCTCCCTTCATCCAAACTGTATGCACGCCTGCGGCCATGACGCCCATACCGCCATCGGCCTTGGGACGGCGGTACGGCTGTGGGAGCGGCGGGCAGAGCTGCCCGGAACAGTTCGCCTGATTTTCCAAAGCGCGGAGGAGGGGCTGCGCGGCGCCGCCAGCATGACAGCGGCGGGGGTCCTGGAGGGGGCCGACCGCCTCTTTGGCCTTCATGTGGGCATTCTTCCCGGTCCTGTGGGAAGGGTGGCGGTCAGCGCCCGGGGCTTTCTTTCCAGCACGAAGCTGGATGTGGTGTTCCGTGGCCGCAGCGCCCATGCGGGCATCTGCCCCCAGGAGGGGCGCAATGCCCTGGCGGCGGGGGCGAAAGCCGCTCTTGGCCTGCTGGCCATCCCGGAGGGATTTTCCGAGGTCTGCCGGGTGAATGTGGGTACCTTCCGCGCCGGAACGGGGCGTAATGTGATCCCGGACCGGGCCCATCTTTCCATAGAGACCCGGGGAGAGACGGCGCGGGTCAACGCCGAAGCGGAGGCGGCTGCCCGGGAGGTGTGCCGTGCCGCGGCGGAGGAATATGGCTGCACGGTGGAGTTTTTTCCCATGGGCGGCGCGGGCGGCGCCGTGTGCGACGAGGCCTTGGCCCGCCGTGCGGCGCAGACGGCAAAGGAGACCTCGGGCGTTACGGAAGTGCTGTTTGAGGTCCCCTTTGGCGGCGGGGAGGATGTGACCACCATGATCTCCGCCGTTCAGGCCCGGGGCGGGGAGGCAACGGAGCTGGTCCTCTGCGCCGGGCATACCGTGCCCCATCACAACGGGGCCTTTGAGATCGACGAGGCTGTGATCCCCCTGGGGGTGGAGCTGCTGACAAGGCTTGCCATGGAGAGCCGGTAAAAGCGGCGGGGGCGGACTCTCACACCCCCACACGTGCAAAAAAAGAACGGCATCCAAAAGGATTGAAGTGATAAAAAGATGGTAGACACGAAAGTGTCTACCATCTTTTTGCGCTATAATTGAGGAATGGAGGTGGGAAAATGCCGAGGAAATACATCATGCGTAGCAAAGAAGAAAAATTGCAAATTGTAAAACAGGTTCTAAACGGCGCATCAGTGAGACAATGGGAAAGTCAAGGAATTAATCATAGCCAAGTACACAAATGGACCAAAGCATATTTGGAACTAGGAGAAAATGGACTTCAACCAAAGAAGAAACCTGGCAACCCCCTGTCAAAATATGAGCGTCGGAAGAAACTAACCTACGAGGAACAATTGCAATATCAAATCGAGCTTCTCAAACGAAAACTTCTCAAAAAAGAAGCCGAGGTACTTCGCCTAAAAAAATTGAACGAACGAAAAGGGGGCGATTCCCGAAAAAGATGATTCAAGAAATGTATGCTGAGATTCAAAAGCAGACAAGTCAACATTCTGTCACCGAACTATGCAGTATCTATGGAGTATCTCGCAGTGGTTACTACAAGTGGTTGAAACGCACAAGTCAACTTAACCGGTACGAAAAGACACAGAAAATACTGGATAGCTATGTCATAGACATCCACTCCCATCATCCGATGATGGGATATCGTCAGATCAGGGACAAACTGCGCCTTGAATTTGGTTGGGCTGTCAGTGATCCTACGGTTTGGAAGTCTATGAAGCGCCTTGGAATTCATGGATATATGCGACACAACAAGGCTCCCACTACATCAGGCATGGAACACATCAGATATCCGAACGTTTTGAAC
>JAFOCY010000204.1 GCA_017380995.1 Oscillibacter sp.
ATGGAGGTGGAGCCAAAGAGAGTGGAGCAGACGTCACCGGAGAGGTTGGTGGAGGTGGAAAAAAGGTTCATCAAAAGATAGCCGATGGCCAACGCGCCAACGGACAGCATGGCGATGGCCGCGTCGCCCTTGATCTTGGCGTTCTGCCCTGCCCGCAGGAGCAAAATGGCACAAAGCACCGTTGCCGGAAGGACAAATAGCATATCGTTCTCCAGATCCAGCACAGAGGCAATGGCGATAGCACCAAAGGCCACGTGGGAAAGTCCGTCACCAATGAAGGAAAACCGCTTCAATACCAGCGTCACGCCCATCAAAGAGGAACACAGGGCAATGAGCACGCCCACGATGAGGGCGTAGCGGACAAAGGGATACTGGAAATATTCCATCAAAAGCGTCATGCCCGCTCACCCCCTTCCGCCTTGAAGGCGCCGTTAGTCTTGAGATAGTCCTCCCGCCGGCCAAAGAAGATCTTTTCGCCGATATGGAGGATGTGGCTTGCCTGCTGCATCGCCACGGAAACATCATGGGAGATCATGATGATGGTGACGCCGTCCTTGTGGTTCAGGTCGGAGATCAGCTCATACAGCTCCGCCGTCACCACGGGGTCAAGGCCGGTGACCGGCTCATCCAGCAAAAGCACCTTCTCCGCGGCGCAAAGGGCCCGGGACAAAAGCACCCGCTGCTGCTGGCCGCCGGAAAGATCCCGGTAGCAGCGCTTTTCAAAGCCCTGGATGCCAAGGCGCTCCATCACAGAGCGGGCCTTTTCCTTCTCCTCCGCCGTATAGAAGGGGCGAAATCCCCGCCGGCTCTGAAACCCGGACAGAACGATCTCCCACACGGAGGCGGGAAAGTCCTTTTGCGCCAGGGTCTGCTGGGGCAGGTAGCCGATCTGGTTGTGGCTGAGCCCTTCGCCAAAGGCGATGGTGCCCTTCATGGGCGGCAAAAGGCCCAAAATGGCCTTCATCAGCGTGGTCTTGCCGGAGCCGTTCTCGCCCACCACGCAGACATAGTCTCCCGCGGAGACCGTGAAGCTCAGCCCCTGCAGCACGCTCTGCCCGTCATATCCCAGGGTCAGGTTGTGGCAAATCAGTTGTAACATAGATATCTCCTCAGTTCAGCGCCTGTTTCAGCACTTCCAGATTGTGTTCCATAATGGAGAGGTAGCTCTCGCCCTCCGCGATGGCGGACTGCATGGAATGCAGGGTCAAGATCCGGGCGGTCTTACCCTCCGTTGCCTCCACCACCGTCCGGGCGATGGAGCCGTCAGAGCCGTCGATGGTAAGGACGGCGGGAAGACCCAGCTCGTCCACTGTACCCGCCAGGTGCATGATGGTGGCAAAGCTGGCTTCCGTCTCCGCCGAGCAGCCGGGGAAGGCGGCCTCGTAGTGAAGGCCATAGTCCTCCGTAAGATAGAGGAAGGGGAACCGGTCCGCAAAGACCAGGGTGTCATAGGCGGCGCTTTCCACCGCCGCGGCGTATTCTTCGTCCAGCGCGGCAAGCTTTTCGCAGTAGCCCTCGGCATTGGCCTCGTAATAATCGGCGTTCTCCGGGTCCACATGGCCCAGCTCATGGGCGATGGCATGGCACAGCGCCTGGGCCTTTTTCACCGACAGCCAGATGTGCTCATCGTACTCCCCGTGGTCGTGGTCTTCGTGGCCGGCGTGGTCATGGTCGTGCTCCGCCGCGCACAGGTCCTCCGCCACCGCTTCCATCAAGGGAAGCGTCACCAGGTTCGGGTCCACCTCTCCTTCCAGGGCATCTCCCACCCACTGGTCGGAGGCGGCGCCCAGATAGACCAGCAAATCGCAGGTATAAAGCTCCATGATATCGCTGACGGCAGGCTGAAAGCTGTGGGGGTCCACACCGCTGTCCACCAGGAGCGTCACCTCCGCGCCTGCGGGGTTCTCTCCCAGGACGGCATTCACCCACTCATATTCCGGCCAGATGGTGGTGACGATTTTCAGCTTTCCGTCCTCCTGTACCCCCACCGGGGCGGCGCAGGCGGTGAGGGACACTGCCGCCGCCAGGGCAAGGAGCAGCGCAGTAACTTTCTTCATCGCACGCCCTCCCTGCCGCAGGCGCTGCAAAGGCCGTAGAGGATGGTGCGGGGAAAATCCAGGCGGAAGCCGTGCTCCTCCGCCAGATGGCCCTGGACCTTCTCCAGCTCCCCACAGTGGAGGTGGATGAGCTGTCCGCAGCCCACGCATTTACAGTGGAAGCACACATCATGGCAGCACTCCCCGTCCACATACTCAAAGCAGGCAGCGGAGGTCTCGTCCAGGGTGTACTTCTGGACCAGGCCCTGGGAGAGCATATGGTCCAGCTGGCGGTAAATGGTGGCGGTGCCGATACTCTCGCCCTTGGCCAGGAAGTGGGCGCGGATATCATTGACGGTGACGTGACGGCCCTGCATGGACTTGAGGTATTCCAAAAGCTCCGCGCGGCGGCGGGTGTTGTACTGGTGCTTATCCTTCAAGGCTCAGACCTCCCAATTCGAAAATGAAACTCGATTTCATATTCTATCCGCGGCATGGGCCGTTGTCAATATGAAAATGAGTTTCGATTTTAAAAAATCTAAAAATTTTCAAAAAAATTTTGAAAATCCTGCGAGAAAATGGCTGTCTCCTGCGTTAATATAAATAGAAACCAATTTTGAAGGTGCACCGTATGCTGATCTACCTGCAAACTATTGAAGACGAGGCGGACAAGATCAAATTCGCCGTCATTTACCAGCGCTACCGAAACCTCATGTTTCATATTGCCGCCACCTTTCTCTCCGACCCACGGGACCGGGAGGAGGCAGTGCAGGAGGCCTTTTTCGCCATTGCGAAAAA
>JAFOCY010000205.1 GCA_017380995.1 Oscillibacter sp.
CCACCGTTCCCTGGTGAGGTGCAGGGGCTGCCGCGGTCTTTTCAATGATCTTTTTCAAGGCTTCACCGGCACCCTTGTCATAAATCTCAAATCCGCCGGTATTGACCCCAAAGGCCGGCACGCCGGTGGCAAATTCCGCCTCCGCGGCGATACCTTCCAGGTCGGTACCGATGGTAAAGGGGATGGGAGAACCGATGATGGCAATAAAGGGAGGCTTGTCATCGTCACACTCCTGTGCGACCTTTTCCAGCAAAATGGCGTCATCGCCGGTGATGGCTTCCAGACGGGACAGGCGGGAAGCCACGGTGCGCTTTCCCTCCAGCTCCCGGGATTCATCAAAGGTGATGTAACTCTCCATACTGCCTGCCGCATCGTGGATCACAGTAAGGCCATCCAGAGAAAACAGGGTCGAGGCGGCGCCTGCCGTGTCCGAGGCCATGGGCGGCAGAACCATGCGAATATCTTTCATAGTGCCAGCAAAGCCTCCTCCCCCAAAGACTCCGGATCCGCAGGATCCACCAGGTTATAATAGGGCGTTCCCAGGCGTGCTTTCAGCTTCCGTGCGGCGGGAACAGCCACCGCGGTGGCGGCAATATTTGCCGCGCTGTTTCCGCACTGGCGCAGCTCCTCCAGGGTCCGGCACTGGGAAAGGTGAAGAACAGGGATCCCCCGCTGCTCCAGTTTTGCCCGCAGGGGCTGCTCCCCGTCAGGGGGCAGATGGCTTCCCAGCCAGTTCACCCGGCGGACTATCTCCGCCTTTTCAAAAAGAGCCGTCACCTGATCATGTACCCTTACCAGCGGTGGCAGCGTATCCCGGTTGATGGGGTCCACCGCAAGATCCATGAAAATGATGTCCGGGGCGTAGCTGCGCAGCTCTTCCATCACATAGGTATGGTCGGTACCAATGAAGCTGTCCACACAGCTTACAAAAACGCAGAAGATCTTAGGCCGCGCCCCCTCTTCCGTGAGGCGCTCGATAGTGGTGCGGGAGGCCTCGATGAGGATCTCCTCCACGCTGCCGCTGATAATGTCCGTCTGCTCCAGATGGAACATGGTAAAGCGGTGGGAGATGCCCTCCTCGATAGAAGAAAGGCGCAAAATACGGGAGCATCCCGGCGGCATGACGAACACGGCATGGCTTTCCGGGATCAGCTTTGCGTAATGGGTCAGGTTGAAGCAGCTTCGTTCCGGTCTTTCAAAGGCTGTGGTCAAATCTCCACCTCCTCTGCAAGGTCATAGATCGTCTTGGCAAGCTCACGGTAAGTCTGGGCCAATTTCCCCTCCGGGAAGTCCGTAAAGACCGTGGTATTCTTCTCTTCCGCCAGTTGGATCTGTCCGTCCCGGGGAATGATGCCCACTACAGGCACAGACAGCTCTTCCGCCATTTCCGCGACCAACCGCTCCTCATCCTTTACATTCCGGCTGTTCTGGATCAACCCGGTGAGCCGGGCATAGTTGCGGCCCTTAAAGTTATCAATGGCCAGGGCAATATTGGCCGCCGCATACAGCGCCATTTTCTCACCGGAAGTGACGATGAACACATCCCTGGCATAGCCGCTGCGCAAAGGCATGGCAAAACCGCCGCATACAACATCGCCCAGTACGTCATAAAGCAGCACATCAGGCTTGTAGACCTCATAGGCATGGTGGGCTTTGAGCACCTCAAAAGCGGTCACGATGCCCCGTCCCGCGCAGCCGGAGCCGGGGACCGGACCGCCGCATTCGGCACAAAGGACGCCGTCCTCTCCGCCCCGGATGATCTCATCCAGCGTAAAGTTATCTCCCTTGGCCCGGACCGTATCCAAAATAGTGGCCTGCCGCTCTCCCTTCAGGTGAGCAGAGGTGGAATCCGCCTTCGGATCGCAGCCCAGCTGCAAAACGCACAGTCCCTGCTGGGCCAGCGCCGCCGCAATGTGGCAGACGGTGGTGGACTTACCGATGCCGCCTTTTCCGTAGATTGCAATTCGTTTCATATGTGGGTCTCCTGAAAAAACAAAAAATCCTATGCCGGAGCATAGGAAGTCAGCAATGATCAGGCCCCCAAAAAGCGGGCCCTTCTCCTTGTCCTTTCTCTTCGGAATGCTCCTCAAGTCAGCAACAACTCATCAATTTCATGATCCCCAGCGTCGGGTCCTCCCTCCGCCTCGGATGTTTAACTGCATTATAGCAGAATTCTTGAAAAATGCAACCGTTTTCCGAGCTTTCCTGCGGCAAATCAGCCGTCGTATTTCTTACCTTCAGTTTCTTCCCCTCTATTGACAAATTTCTCCCGCAAGCATACAATTCAGATAATCAATACCGTATTTTGATAAGATCAGAGGGATATTTATGAAATTAACGGAACTCTTTGACTCCAACAAGCTGTCTCTTTCCTTCGAGGTATTTCCTCCCAAAACGGATACCGCTTTTGAAAGCGTCAAATTCGCCACGGAGGAGATTGCCCGGCTCCGCCCCTCCTTTATGAGCGTCACCTATGGCGCCGGAGGCGGCACCAGCCGCTACACCCTGGATATCGCCAAAAACATCAAGGAGACCTACGGCGTGCCCACCCTGGCCCACCTGACCTGCGTCTCCTCCACCAAGGAGACCGTACACGCCCGCATCCAGGACATGAAAGATGCCGGCATCGAAAACGTGATGGCCCTCCGCGGCGATCTGACACCGGAACTCCAGGGCAGTGACCGCAGCAACTGGCCTTACCGCTACGCTGTGGACCTGATCCGGGAATTGAAGGAGCACGGTTTTTGCATCGGTGGTGCCTGCTATCCTGAGATCCACCCCGAAAGCGCAAACCAGTCCGAGGATATCCGCCACCTGAAAGAGAAGGTGGATGCAGGCTGTTCCTTCCTCACCACCCAAATGTTTTTCGACAATCACCTGCTCTACAACTTCCTTTATAAGATCCGGGAAGCCGGCATCACTGTCCCTGTGATCCCCGGCATCATGCCCATCACCAATGCCAAGCAGGTGGCCCGGTCCATTCAGCTCTCCGGCTCCTTCATGCCCCAGCGCTTTAAAAGCCTGGTGGATAAGTTCGGTTCCTCCCCTGCCGCTATGAAGCAGGCAGGTATCGCTTACGCTACGGACCAGATCATCGACCTCTATGCCAACGGCATCAAAAATGTCCACGTCTACTCCATGAACAATCCGGATGTGGCCGCCAAGATCCAGAGCAACCTCTCTGATATTCTTGGTTAACTTCTTCCAAGATACAAAAAACGCCCCAATGGGGCGTTTTTTTCATTTATTCTCAATGCGGCGTCCTTCTTCATCAAAGAGGTTTTTCGTAAACATTTCCATCATGAATATGGTGACACACAGCACCAGCATCTGCCCTCCCAAAACCCAGAGGAGATATTTCTGATAGGTCGCCTTACACACCACCATAAAAACCACAGAAAGCACACCTAAGATCGCGCCGTACCGGGTCCAGAGCTTGGCACAGTAGACATGGGTAAACTCCCAGATTTCCGGGCTTTTTTCCGTGTGGGCGGTCCGGTAAACCACGGTACCGGTCTTAAATGCAGGGGGCTTCAGCTTCCATCTGAGGCCTACAGTCAGCATCATCACCGGAGCCAGCAGCACCAGGACAAAACAAAAAGCGTACATATGCGCAAATCCTTTCCGAAAACGATTATTTTCACGATAATACGCCTTTTTCTCCGGGCTGTCAACCTCTCCCCGAGCAGCAAGTCGCTTTCTTGCACCCGCGCGGTCTGCCCTTTTTCCTGCAAAGAGCCCCCGGAAGGCACGTTTCCTTCCGGGAGCTCCTATGATGTACTTTTATAGTTCCTCGATACTCACAATTCCCTCGACACGGTTCATTTCCGCTACCAAACGGTCGGCAGTTGTTTTCTTCAGCCGCAGCGAAAAAATAACACAGGCATTATGGTGCTCGCTGCCCTTGGAGCGGGTGATCTCCATGTTCAGGATCTTCACGCCCTGCTCTCGGAACATCTGCAGCACCTCGTCCAGGCACTTCTTATCCCGGTACTCCATATAGAGGTTGACTTCCGGGGTATTGCTGAGCATCCAATACTCCAGGCGGGAAAATGCCAGCTCCGCCAGAAGGATCAAACCGGTGGTAAAGAGGCCGCCCTCGTAGAAACCGGTACCAAGACACA
>JAFOCY010000206.1 GCA_017380995.1 Oscillibacter sp.
GCCGTCTGGCCCGGCGGCTGGAGATCCCCATGGACCATGTGTACTGTATTGGAGATGAGACCAACGACATCTCCATGCTCACCATTGCCAGGGAGGGCTTTGCACCTGCCAACTGCGTTCAGGCGGTGAAGGACTGTGGCGCCACCATCGTTTCTGACAAGAACCACGATGCCCTGGCGGACGTGATCGAGATCCTGGACCGCTATTATTGAGTATCCGGAAGATCCCGGCGGCATTTGCCGCCGGGATCTTTTTGCATTTATGCTTGACAAATTCCAAAATTGTGTTATTGTATTAAGTAACTAATACAAAGATACAGACGAAAGGGAGTGCTGGATATGCATTGGCAAATTTCAAGCGACGCCCCCATTTATGCCCAGCTCATTGAGCAGATCACGGTAAACATCGTCTCCGGCGGCGTGCCGCCGGGGGGCCGGATCCCCTCTGTGCGGGAGCTGGCGGCAGAGGCGGGGGTGAATCCCAACACCATGCAGCGGGCTTTGGCGGAGCTGGAACGGGAAGGACTGGTCCATTCCCTGCGGACCGCCGGCCGGTTCGTGACCGAAGATGAGGCTGTGATCCATCAGGCCAAACGGACCCTGGCCCAAAAGCATATTTGCCGTTTCCTCTCTGCCATGGCGGACCTTGGATACGGACAACAGGAGATCATCTCCCTTTTGGGAGAGGAACAGGAGGACTAAATGGTATTTAGCTGCGAAAACCTTTGTAAGTGCTACGGAAAGGTCCAGGCTCTGGAGGACGTGACCTTTTCCATTCAGCCGGGCCATATCGTGGGCCTGCTGGGCCCCAACGGCAGCGGTAAAACCACCCTTATCAAGCTGGCAAACGGTCTGCTGACCCCTACCAGCGGGGCCATTTCCATTTGCGGCGGCCCTGTGGGAAAGGAGAGCCACAGCCTGGTCAGCTACTTACCCGAGCGTACCAGCGTGCCGCTGTGGATGACGGCGGCCCAGCTTCTGGATTTTTACTGCGATTTTTATCCCGATTTTCGCCGGGACGCGGCAGAGGAGATGCTGCGCTCTCTGGGAATCTCTCCCAGGCAGCGTATCCGCCAGATGAGCAAGGGCACCCGGGAAAAGGTGCAGCTCATCGCCACCATGAGCCGCCGGGCCAAGCTGTATCTTCTGGATGAGCCCATCGGCGGCGTGGATCCCGCCACCCGGGATTATATCCTCTCCACCATCATCACCAATTACGATCCTGATGCCGCCGTGGTCATCTCCACACACCTGATCGCGGATGTGGAGCGGGTGCTGGACGATGTGATCTTTTTGAACCAGGGCCGGGTGGTGCTCCAGTCCAGTGTGGACGACATCCGGGAGAGGGAAGGAAAAAGTGTGGACCAACTGTTCCGGGAGGTGTTCAGATGCTGAGGAAATTGATGAAGCACGAATTTCGCGCAACGCTGCGGGTAATGCTGCCGCTGTATCTGCTGCTCGTGGTAACGGCATTGGGCGCGCGGGTCTCCATCAGCGGCCTGCTGGGAACGGAGTCCGCACTGGTGGATATTTTGGCGTCTCTTTTGGTGGTGGCCTTTGCCATTGCCATGGCGGCGGTGTGCCTGGTGAGCGTATTTTTGATGGTCCAGCGGTTTTACCAGAATCTCCTGCGGGACGAGGGCTATGTGATGATGACATTGCCGGTCTCCGTCCACCAGCAGGTGTGGAGCAAGCTGTTGGTGGGCGTCCTCTGGTGCGCGGCCACGGTGGCCCTGGTGTGCCTGAGCCTCTTTATCCTGGTCTTTGACCTGGAGATGCTGGAGGGCTTTGCTCGCTTTGCCGGGGACGTATGGGCCTTTTTGAAAACGGAGTACGGCTTTAACGGCGTCCTGGTGGCGCTGGAGGTGGCGGTTGTATGCGTGCTTGCCATGTGCAGCGCCTATCTGGAGTTCTACTGCGCCCTGGCCATCGGCCACAGCCGTCCCAGCCACAAGCTGGTATGGTCCATCGCGGCTTATTTTGGCATGGACGCCTTGATCTCCCTGGTAGGCGGCCCGTTTGTGAGAGCTCTGGCGTCTACGGGGATCTTTGATAAGATCTCCGTGGTGACGGAAAGCGCCACCCAGGCCACTCATCTGGCCCTGTGGATCTCCGCATTGGTCTGTGCCTGCTCCGCCGCCTTCTACTACGCCATCACCACCTGGTTCCTCAAAAACAGGCTGAATCTGGAGTAACAGCGTAAAAGCCCCATTAAAATTCTGGAAAGGGCCCGGTATCTCTTGAAAAAATGAGTCGGTTCGGATAGAATAAAAAGACTATTATTTTCCGGAGGAATATCCATGCCCTTTGAGACGATGCTGAAGGAGATGGCTGTCACCTTTTTTATCTCCATGGTGCCGGTCATTGAGCTGCGGGGCGCCATCCCTGTGGGGATCGCCGCGGGTCTCTCTCCCGCTGTTGCCTATATCGTGTCGGTACTGGGGAACCTGGTTCCCGTGCCCTTTATCCTGCTGCTGATCCGCCGCATTTTCGACTGGCTGCGCCACACCCAAAGCCTTGGCCCCGTCATCGAAAAGTTGGAGCGCCGGGCACACCTGAAGGGACGCCTGGTCACCAAGTACCGGGTGCCGGGATTGATTTTGCTGGTGGGCATTCCTTTGCCGGGGACCGGCGCCTGGACCGGCGCGCTGGTGGCGGCGCTGCTGGATATCCGGCTGCGCACAGCCATTCCCGCGATCCTGACAGGACTTCTGATCGCCGGGGCCATCACCCTTGGCGTGACCATGGGCGTGATCCATATCGTATTTTAAAAAAATAAGAGAGCCTTTTGGCTCTCTTATTTTTTATCCCTTCAAAATATCTGTGTTCCGGAACTGGACCGCCTCGGCCAGGTGGGCGGCGGAAATGTTTTCCTCACCGTCCAGGTCCGCGATGGTCCGGGCCAGCCGCAGCACCCGGTCATGGGACCGGGCGGTGAGGCCCATGCGGTCAAAGGCGTTTTTCATCAAGGCGTCACCGGTCGCGTCCAGAGGGCAGAAGGCCTTGATCTGGGCGGGGGTCATGTAGGCGTTGCAGGTGGTGTCCGTTCCGGCGAAGCGGCGCTTTTGGATGGCCCGGGCGTCGTCCACCCGCGCCTTTACAGCGGCGGAGGGCTCGGCGGGGGTCTTGCGGCGCATCATTTCGTATTCCACGGAGGGGACATTGACATGGAGGTCAATACGGTCCAGCAGGGGACCGGAGATCTTGTCCACATACCGCTCCACATCCCGCTCCGAGCAGCGGCACCGCCCTGAGGCGTGGCCCCGCCAGCCGCAGCGGCAGGGATTCATGGCGCAGATGAGCTGGAACCGGGCGGGAAGATGCAGCGTGCCGCCGGCACGGGCCACCGTTACCTCCCCATCTTCCAGGGGCTGGCGCAATGTCTCCAGCACATCCCGGTGAAACTCCGGCAGCTCGTCCAGAAACAGCACCCCGTTGTGGGCAAGAGAAATTTCCCCCGGCCGCATCTGGGGACCGCCGCCGGCCAGGGCCGCGGCGGAGGCGGTGTGATGGGGAGAGCGGAAGGGCCGGTGGGTGAGCAGGGGGTGCTTAGGGTCGGTCAATCCGGCAACGGACCAGATGGCAGAGGCGGAAAGGGCCTCAGAATCCGTCATGTCCGGGAGGATCGAGGGAAGGCGCTTGGCCAGCATGGACTTTCCGGAGCCCGGAGAGCCAATGAGGAGCAAATTGTGGCCGCCGGCCGCGGCGATCTCCAGAGCCCGCTTTACGTTTTCCTGACCCATCACATCCCGGAGGTCTGCATAGTCCTCCGTTTCTGCTTCCTGCTTCCAGGGCGGGGCGGGGGAGAGAAGGTCTTCTCTCTTGAGGTGGGCCACCAGGCTCTGGGCGTCTGTGATGCCGTAGACCGTGAGGCCCCCGGCGAGGGTGGCCTCCGCGGCGTTTTCCGCCGGGACGAACAGGTTCCGGATGCCCGCCTCTTTGGCCGCCATGGCCATGGGGAGAACGCCCGTCACCCCCCGGAGGGCGCCGGTGAGGCTCAGCTCGCCCAGGAAGGCAGTATCCTCCCCGGGAGTGGGGATGTCCCCGTTTGCGGCCAGGATCCCCACGAAAATGGGCAGGTCGTAAATGGTGCCCGCCTTCTTTTGGCCCGCCGGGGCCAGATTCACCGTGATACGGCTCACCGGGAACTTAGCGCCGCAGTTCTTTATGGCTGCCCGGACCCGCTCCCGGGCCTCCCGTACGGCGGCGTCCGGCAGGCCCACTACATCGAAATTGGGCAGCCCTCCGGAGAGGAAGCATTCGGCGCTGACAGCGTAGCCGCGGATGCCATTGAGACCGAGGGAACGAATGGAGACGACCATACAGGCACCGCCCTTTCTGCATAAGATTTGCATCCTGCGGGATGCGATTTTGGAATAGTACCTATGAAGGAATAATATCACAAAATGGATTCTTATAAAAGAGGAGTTGATGAAAAACCGTGAGATCTGCGAAAAAAACCAAAAATTGTGTAAAAAATAACAAAGCCACGGTTTACAGCCCGGAAATGCCGTGTTATAATGATGACGCATGGGGAAACGCATGGGCTTTTGCACGCCCTTGGACCCTCATGTGATGGTAAGTTTGCTGCAAATAGCAGCACATTTATAGGAGGTAAGAGTTTATGGCAAGAAAGTTCAAGTCCATGGACGGTAACAACGCTGCTGCATGGGTCAGCTATGCGTTTACCGAAGTGGCGGGTATCTTCCCGATCACCCCCTCTTCTCCCATGGCAGACCTGGTCGATCAGTGGGCTGCTGCCGGCCAGAAGAACATTTTCGGTACCACCGTCAAGGTGTGCGAGATGCAGTCTGAGGCCGGTGCTTCCGGTACCGTGCACGGCTCTCTGGCCACCGGTGCGATGACCACCACCTACACCGCATCCCAGGGCCTGCTGCTGATGATCCCCAACATGTACAAGATCGCCGGCGAGCTGCTGCCCTGCGTGTTCCATGTCTCCGCCCGTACCGTGTCCAGCCATGCGCTGAACATCTTCGGCGATCATTCCGACGTCCTGGCCTGCCGTCAGACCGGCTTCGCCATGCTGTGCGAGAACGATCCTCAGGAGATCATGGACCTGGCTCCCGTGGCCCATCTGGCCGCTATCGAGGGCCGCGTTCCCTTCATCAACTTCTTCGACGGTTTCCGTACCTCTCACGAGATCCAGAAGGTCGCCGTGTGGGATTACGACGATCTGAAGGAAATGTGCAACATGGAGGCTGTTGAGGCTTTCCGTAAGCACGCCCTGAACCCCGATCACCCCAACATGCGCGGTTCTCACGAGAACGGCGACATCTTCTTCCAGCACCGCGAGGCTTGCAACAGCTACTACAATGCTCTGCCCGCCGTTGTTGAGAAGTACATGGACAAGATCAATGCCAAGCTGGGCACTGATTACAAGCTGTTCAACTACTATGGCGCTCCCGACGCCGAGCGCGTCATCATCGCCATGGGCTCCATCTGCAACGTCGCTGAGGAAGTCATCGACTACATGACCGCTCAGGGCGAGAAGGTCGGTATGGTGAAGGTCCACCTGTATCGTCCCTTCGCTGCTGACCGTCTGCTGGAGGCCATCCCCGCTACCTGCAAGTCCATCGCTGTTCTGGACCGCACCAAGGAGCCCGGCGCTCTGGGCGAGCCCCTGTACATGGACGTTGTCACCGCTCTGGCCAACGCCGGCAAGAACGACCTCAAGGTCATCGGCGGCCGTTACGGCCTGGGCTCCAAGGATACTCCTCCCCGCAGCGTGTTCGCTGTCTTCGAGGAGCTGGCCAAGGCCGAGCCCAAGCGTCAGTTCACCATCGGCATCGTGGACGATGTGACCAACCTCTCTCTCGAGGAGAAGCCCGCTCCCAACGTTGCTCCCGCCGGCACCATCGCCTGCAAGTTCTGGGGCCTGGGCGGCGACGGTACCGTTGGCGCCAACAAGAACTCCATCAAGATCATCGGCGACCATACTGATAAGTACGTCCAGGCTTACTTCCAGTATGACTCCAAGAAGACCGGCGGCGTCACCGCAAGCCACCTGCGCTTCGGCGATACCCCCATCAAGTCCTCTTACTACATCAACAAGGCTGACTTCGTGGCCTGCCACGTTCCCGCCTACATCACCAAGAAGTTCCCCATCGCCCGCGACGTGAAGCC
>JAFOCY010000207.1 GCA_017380995.1 Oscillibacter sp.
ACCTGACGGCTATCCCGCAGGCTGGTCCGAAGTGACGATGTAAGGAAGGAGCACGAACTATGGCTTATAAAATTCTTTCTTCTGAAACCGTGGCGCTGGAGAGCGGCGCCAAACCCCAAATCACCGCCGTCCTTGACAGCGCAGATGATCTGGAAGGACTGAAGGCCTCCGGTGAATACCATCCCGGCTCCATTGCATATGTGGCGGAGGAGGGCCTTCCCGCCTACATGGTGAACGCCCGCGGCGAGTGGGTGGAGGTGTAACATGGACCATAACACGATGCTGGCCTTTCTGATGGGTCAGAGACGGGGCGGAGGATCTTCCGGGGGCGGGGGTGGCTACGAAACCGTAAAACTTCCGTTTAGAGGCACCACCGTTCCTGCGATGGGCAATCTGTCGGCAGGGCTTGATGCTTATTCGGCATCTAAAAGCCCTACTGGTTATACCGAATGTGCTGGTTTTATTCCGGGTACTCCTATCGCAGGATATGTGGCCTACAACAGCAAGGGTAGGTGTTGGACACTTGAAGCCCGAAATTGCTCTACCGTCAATGCTGAGATTCCTGACGGTGAGGCTGATTTTGTAATCACCAACGTCACCACTGCATAAGGAGACAAACCTATGGAACTGACACAAGAGCACCGCTTGACCGTGGTGGAGGACCGATCGCTGCGCAATGAGGGGCGCATCAAGAAACTGGAGGGGGAGCATGAGGTGCTCCACGAGCTTGCCACCTCCATGGCCGTGATGGCCGAAAAGCAGGGGCGCATGGGCGACAGCGTAGAGCGGCTGGAACACAAGGTAGACACCCTGGAGGACAAGCCCGCCCAGCGGTGGGACAAGCTGATCTCCTCCCTCATCGGCGCTCTGGCCGGGGCCTTCCTGGTGTGGGTGGCCTCCGGTATGCCGGGGGTGTGAGGGGATGAAGCTCCCGAAGATCACCCGTTTCCTGTTCGTGACCACACAAGTTTTCGCTTTAATCTGGGTGACGCTGTCCTACTTGATCGCTGTCTATGCAACGGTCAAGCTGGGACAGCCTTTCCCAGTGGAAACACTCAGCGGACAGGCCATCGAGACCATCCTGGGGGTGGCGGCCCTGAAGGTTGTCGAGAACATTTTTGAACATAATGAGGGCGGCATCTTTGGCCGCAGCGGCGACAAAGCCGCAGAAAGTGAGGATACATATGGACCTGACTAAGATTATTCCCATTATCGGCGTCCTTGTGGCGCTCACCAATATCATTGTCCAGGTGCTGAAAAAGGCCACCTGGGACAAGCTCCCCACCAACGTCCTGGCGCTGGTGATCGCGATGCTCCTTTGCCTTGTGGCGGGTATCGCCTATTGCCAGGTGAATGCCATTTCCATTACGTGGTATCTGGTGGCGGCGCTGATCGTGCTGGGCTTCCTGGTAGCCTATGCTGCCATGTTCGGCTTCGACAAGCTCCAGGAGATCATGAAGTGGAAGAAGGTGGACGCATGAACGGCGCAACTGTGAAGGTCTACTCCAAGGCCAAGGACGGGAGCAAGGCCCTCTCTGCCAATTTCAAGGTGCGGGAGTTCGCCTGCTCTGACGGGTCTGATACCATCTTTATCTCTCCTGCCCTGGTGACGGTGCTGCAGCAGATCCGGGACCATTTCAAGGCCCCTGTTACCATCAACTCCGGTTACCGCACTGACTACCACAACGACAGGACCAAGGACGCGGCCAAGTTTAGCCAGCACAAGTACGGCACGGCGGCTGATATCACCGTCAAGGGCGTTGCGCCCAAGGACGTTGCCGCCTACGCCGAGACCATCCTTGTGGGCATGGGCGGCATCGGCATCTACAAGAGCTTCACCCACATTGACGTGAGAAAGACCAAATCCCGCTGGAACGGGTAAAAGGAGGTACAGCCTATGGCAACCTATCAGGTAGGGGCAGACGGCAAGGCCCAGTCCGGGCTGAAAGCCGGTGACGAAGTAGTGACCGGCGGCGGCACTTACAAAATCACGGGCGTCAATGCCGACGGCTCGTATCAGAAGGAGCTGGTCAACAAGGACCAAACCACAAAAAACTATACCGGCAGCTACGCGAACAGCACTTCTTCAGGGGGCGGCTCCAGTTCTTCCGGTGGCATTACCACCGCCACCGGCAAGACCTACGCCACTGGCAATGCCACATATTCCGACTACGAGGGCGGCACCAAGTGGGCGATCAAGGATCAGGTCGCGGACGTGGGCCGCCACAGGTCACTGGCGGGGCAGTCCGTCTACCGGGACGGCTATGTGCATCACTACGACGAGAACGGCTATCTCAAGTACGCGGAAAAGAGCGAGTCCCCCAGCTATGCCGGTCACACGGACCTGACCAAGGACAAGTACGGCTACACCACGGATAAGAATATGTGGACGGACGAGCAGATTCTGACACCGGAAGACCTTGCCCGGATCGAGGCCCTCCGCGCCCAGGGTGCCGCCGGTACCATCAGCTGGGCGGAGGCCAACGCACAGGCCAACGCCATCCGCCAGGGCTACGGCTACACCATCGCCCAGGACGGCACGGTGGTGGACCAGGACGCCGTGGACCGGGCGACGGCGGCCCAGCAGAATACCGGGGCCACCAGTTACTACGACAAAGACACCGGTACCTACAGGCCCATTGTGAGCGCACCGCAGACCAACGTGGGTACGGTGACGCAGATCCCTATGCCTCCCGTGACGCCCACAACTCCAACGACCGGTACTGCCGCTCCCCAGGTGAGCCTGCCGGATCTGCCGGGGCTTTCCATGGGCAGGGTGGAGGCTCCGAAGTATGGAGAGTCTGTGGCGCTGCCGGTGCTTGGCGGCGGCACGGTGGCCATGCCCGAATACGACCTCTCCGGCCTGACGGTCCCGCAGCTGGGCGGAACGCAGATCGCCATGCCGGAGTTTGGAGGCGCTCCGATCCAGGCTCCGGTATTTGAGACCGGGGAGGTGGCGGTCAATTCCGTGCCTCAGCATGAGGTTGGTGACTACAGCCAGTACATCAAGGACCTGTATGCGGCCAACGTGGAGGCGGAGCTTGCCGCCCTGGAGGATGCCTACAAGACCAACGTGGGGGCGCTGGAGAGCGCAGGGGAACGCATCGGCAAAACCTACCAGGCGGCTCAGAACGCCGCTGCTGCCCAGGGCGCAGTGGCGAAGCGGAATATGCAGGAGGTCATGGCGGCCAATGGGCTGAATACGGGGACCAGCGGCCAGATGGCCTTGGCCCAGTCCGCCGCCCTCCAGGGGCAGCTGGGTGCGCTCTCTGCCCAGGAGGCCCAGGCCATCACGGACAATCAGAGGGAACAGGACGAGCTTTCCCGGCAGTATCAGTCTGCCATCGTGCAGGCAAAGGCAAGCGGCAACTCTGCCCTGGCAGCGGCCCTCTATGAGGAGATGACCCGCCAGGACAGCGCCAGACCGACCGCGTCTCAGCTTGCCCAGCAGCAGGCAAATTGGGAGGCCCAGTTCGCCCTTTCCCAGCAGCAGGGCCGCAATGAGCTTTTGCAGCAGCAGTATCAGAACGAGGTCGCCCAGAAGCAGTACCAGGATGCTATGGGCCAGCAGAACTACGAAAATCAGTTCACTCAGCAGCAGTACACTGACCAGCTGGCTATGCAGCAGTACCAGCAGGAACTGGCCCTTCAGCAGTACAAGGATCAGCTGGCACAGCAGGGCTATGAGAATGCCTTTAACCAGCAGCAGTACCAGGACAGCATCGCCCAGCAGCAGTATCAGAACGAGGTTTCTCAGAAGCAGTATGCGGACCAGCTTTTGCAGCAGGAGTATGAAAACGCTTTTGCCCAGCAGCAGTATCAGAACCAGTTGGCCCAGCAGGAATACGAAAACCTCTTTGGACAGCAGCAGTACAAGGATCAGCAGACTCAGCAGAGCTTTGAGAATGATCTGCTGCTCCGCCAGTACGAGGACGCTTTGGCTCAGCAGGCCTATGAGAACGCTCTGGCGGGGCAGAAAGTCACTTCCTCCGGATACTCCGGCGGCTCTGTAAGCAGCGGCGGCAGCGGCGGCATCACGACCTCCGGGACTGGCGAATACGCCATGTATATGGATGCCATGAACAGCGGTATGGACCCCCGCACCTACGTGAAGAACTACTACAAGCAGTATGGGCTGAGCTCACTCCCCAATGAATCCGCTTATACGGACTGGAGTGCGAATCTGCCGGATCAGCTGGGTAGCAGCGCGTTTCGGAACTGGCTGAACAAGGTGAACATCAATTTGTCCGAGTCTACACTGGACTCTGTGGATAAGATGGTATCTCAGTACTGGCCGGTGTTGACTGACGCCCAGCGGGAGAGTGTGCAGCAGCTGTTCTCCAACTATGGGCAGACTTATCGGTATGAATAAGAGGCAGGAGGGAGCTACGTATGGCGATCTACAACAAAAACACGGGGCTGCGGGTGCGCTCTGGTGACGGCACGGTCCGCAACAACACTGCCAGCATCTACAAGCCCTGGGACCCCAGCTCCATCATTGACCGGATCAAAGAGGAGGAGCAAAGCCGCTCCTCCTCTTTGCCCACATACAACGGAAGTTCCAGGATCGGCGCCTCCGCTCCCCAGCTTCCGTTTGAGGAGCCTATTCAGATCGGAAAGAAGAAGGACACCACGCCTACCCAGATCTACGAGGAGGCTACGGAAAAGGCGGTGATCACACCGTCAAGGCTGGCAAGCATCATCACCGGCGCGGCAAAGTCCACGGCCAGCGGGTATGCAAGCGCCATGGGTACCACCCAGGCGGTCACCGGAGGTGTGGCCCGGAAGAACTACCTGACCACCGACATGGAACAGTGGCAGAAGGAGCTGGAGACTTACCGCTACAAGGCGAAGAATGCCGATGACGCAGAGGAACAGAAATACTTCCTGCTGGAAGCGGGCAAGACCGCCAACAAGATCGAGGCGGCGAAGCAGAACCTTCTGGAGACCGAGACCGCCGGACAGTCCATGCAGCAGACGGCAAAGAAGCTCAGCACCTCCGCCCAACAGGATATCCAGGAAGCCAAGCAGGGCCTTGGCAAGGTGGGAAGTTTCCTGGTGGATACGGGCGTGGCCGGTGCCCAGATGCTGGGCGATGTGGCGGTGGGCGCCCTCACCGGCGGCAGCGCCCTCCCGGCCATGTTCCTCCGCTCCGCAGGCTCCTCCGCCCAGGAGGCAAGAGACGCGGGCGGCACCCTGGGCCAGCAGGTGGCCTATGGATTGGGCAGCGGCGCTCTGAGCGTTGCCACAGAGAAGCTCTTGAACGTGTCTGCTCCCTTCAAGAAGGCCTTCGGCGAGGGCGTTTTGGATAGTGCCATCACCAAGGCCGCCGGGAAGCTTGGCAGCACCACCCTGGGCAAGGTGGCTATTTCTGCCATTTCTGAGGGCGGAGAGGAATTTGCGGAGGCTCTGATGCAGCCCATCCTTCAAAGAGCTACCTACAGCAAGGATGCCAGCTTCGACCTCTCTCAGGCTTTGTATGACGCCGCCATCGGTGCGGCCCTGGGCGGCATCGGCGGCGGAGTGGAAGCCGTGGCTTCTCGCAATCGGACCGCCGCAAAGCCCCAAAATCCCGCAATGCCGGGCGCAGGAGAGCCGACAGCGGAGACGGTGGGAACTGGGAAGGGTAATGCTGAAAACACCGTACAGGGCAAATCTGGCGGGATTTTGGAGCAGGAGATCGACCGCCTGAGCGGCAAGAGTAATGTCACCTCCACGCAGAAGGTTGTGGACGATGTGCTGACCCGGGAGATCGACAGGATTTACGGCAATAAAAATGCCGCCCCCGTCACGGTGGACAGCGGACAAGTCACCAACCGGCAGGCGGAGGCCGTGCTGGCAGACCCGGAGCAGGTGGCGCGGCTGGGTATCGACCTGAGCGGCAAGACCAAGGCCCAGCAGCGGGCGGCGGTGAAGGCAGCGCTGGAGGCAGGGAACCCGACAGCGCAGCAGCAGACCGGGAAAAAAGGCCGTTCTGACGAACAGAAAAGAGCAGCACGTGAAAAGTCAGTAGCGCAGGCCAAGCGGATTCTGGCCCTGCAATCGCCGGAACGTCAGCAGTATTTGGCGGCGAAGTATCAGGAGCACGAGGCCGTTCTGAGTCAGCTTCAGGTTGGCGACAAATTGATTACAGACGACGGCATAGTCGCCGGAGAGGTGACTGCTGTAGATGACCTCGGCGTTACGATTTCGGGCGAGATGCTTGCGGAGCGGATTCTCCCGGGCTCGTTCACCGGTGATGGTGTCATCAGTGTTCTTGAGGTCGGTGACGGCCATTTCGAGAGAGCAGATGGCACACCGATCCAGTCTCAAGAGCAGACTGGGAAACAGGCAAAGGCAGAAGCGGATACTGATGCTGGCATCCCTATCGACAGCCCTGAGGGCCGCCAGCAGTTCCCGTATACAAACCGGGTGCTGGATGACAGCCGTGAAGGGGCTGGAACAGCCAGAGAGAACGCCATCGGAGCGGACGGGCGGCGGAGCATCGGCTCTGCGGCAGGCGGCTTTTCTCCCTTCACGGCAGCCCAGATGGAGTATGGCACCATGGATGGCGGCGAAAATGCCGTGCGGCCGGATGACGTGCCTGTTTCCACCAACGGAACGGACCGGGTGTCCCGGAGCGTGGTGACCGCCAAGGGCGCGGCAGTGACACCGGATGAGTTTGTGCCCCTGCTGGAAAACGCCACGATGAACGGTGATTTTTCCTATATCCCCATCACCAACAGCGATACCGTACAGGCGGCGGTGGAGCGCATCATCCACGTGGGCTGGGATGCGGCCCGGGCAGAGTGGACCGCCAATGTGCGCCGGGGCCGGGCGGGCGCAGACATCACCGCCCTTGGCGGCCTGCTCTACAACCACGCCGTCAACGCCGGGGATACCCAGGCGGCTCTGGATATCTTTGCGGATTACCAGCAGGCGGTGCGCAACAGCGCCCAGGGCCTCCAGGCTGCCCGCATTTTGAAGACCTTGACCCCGGACAGCCGCCTTTACATGATCCAGCGGAGCATTGAGAACATGATTGAGCGGCTGGGCCTTCCGGATGGCATCACCATTGACGATGCCCTCATCCAGGAGTATCGCAACGCCGCAACAGAAGAGGAGCGGGACGGCATCATTACCCGTATGCAGCAAAACGTGGCGGACCAGATCCCCTCCACGCTGCTGGACCGGTGGACGGCCCTGCGGTATGTGAATATGCTGGGCAACTTCAAGACCCAGGTGCGAAATATCTCCGGCAACGTAGGGATGCGGGCGGTATCTGCCGTCAAAAATACCGTGGCTGCCGCATTGGAACGGCTGACCGGAACGGAGCGGACCCGCAGCGTGAGCGTGAGCCGGGACCTTCTGCGGGCGACTTCCGGGGACTTCGAGAATGTGCGCGACGTGGCCATGGGTGAGGGGCGCTACTCTGACGATCGGATGGACCCGGACACTTTCTGGAGGGGTGTAGAAGAGCGGCGGCGCATCTTCCGCAGCGGCGCCATGGAGGGCTACCGCAGAGCTACCAACTGGGCTATGAACAACCGGTATTTTGGCGACGAGGCCTTTACCCGCAGCGCCTATGCAAGAGCCCTGGCAGGGTACCTGAAGGCCCAGAACGTCAGCGCGACGGAGTTTACGGACCCTGCCTGGCAGCAGGCCCACGGAGACTTTCTGGACCGGGCCCGGAAGTTTGCCATTCATGAGGCCCGGGAGACCACCTTCCGGGACCACAACACCTTCTCTGATTGGGTGGCCCGGGTGGGCCGCAGGGCAGATACGCCCAGGGCGGTCCGGGCCGTCAGCGAGGGCTTGATGCCCTTCCGCAGGACACCGGCAAACGTTCTGCTCCGGGCGGAGGAATACTCTCCGCTTGGCCTTGTGAACACGGCGGTACTGGAGATCCGGCGCAGGACCGGTGGGGAAGTCACCGGGGCGGAGGTAGTGAACAGCCTTGCAAAGACCCTGACGGGCACAGGCGTGTTTCTTGTAGGCATGGCCCTTGCAAATGCCGGGGCTCTGCGTGGCGCGGATGACGAGGACGAAGACCAGGCCGCTTTCGATGACCTGACCGGACGCCAGGCCTATTCCCTGGAACTGCCGGACGGCACTTCCGTCACCCTGGACTGGCTAACACCCCTTGCTATGCCGTTGTTCATGGGGGCACAGCTGGAGGAGCTACGGCAGGAGGATGGCCTGGAGCTGAAGGACCTGGAGCGCGCCCTCCTTTCCATCGCGGACCCGATGCTGCAGATGAGCATGATGCAGGGCATCAACGATACCCTGGCAGACCTGAAATATACCGACAGCAGCAACCTGGGCCAGATGGCCGCCACGGCGGCGCTGGGATATTTGACCCAGGGCCTCACCAACAGCCTTGTGGGACAGGCGGAGCGGGCCTTTGAGGACAGCAGCACCATGAACTATGTGGACAAGGAAAGTGCTCTGCCGGGCTGGCTCCAGAAGGAGATCGGCGCGGCCAGCCGGAAGATCCCTGGCGTGGACTACAGCCAGGTGCCCTATATCGACGCCTGGGGACGGCAGGAGGAAAAGGGGGGTGCGGCGGAGCGCATCTTCAATAACTTCTTCAACCCCGCCTATGTTTCCGAGTGGGACGTGGACGAGGTGGAGAAGGAACTGCAGCGGGTGAAGGACGCCACCGGAAGCACCAGTGTTTTCCCGGACCGGGCGGAGAAGTCCGTGACCATCGGCGGGGAGACGAAGGCCCTGACGGCGGAACAGTACGAGCGCTACGCCACGGCCCTGGGCCAGGAGCGCTATAAACTGGCGAAGGAAGCCACTTCCGCCTCCGCCTACAAGGCCATGAGTGACGCCGACAGGGCAGCGTGCATTGCCAAGCTCTACTCGGTGGCCAGGGCAAAGACCATGAAAGAGATCTTCCCGGACTACGCGCCCAGCGCGGAGCTGACGGGGTATCTGGAGGCGGAGAGCAACGGATTGAGCCCGGTGGAGTTCTACACCTTCAAGGCGGGCATCAGCGGCGCTAAGAGTGACGAGGAGAGCAGCCGGAAGGAGAAGGTGATGGCGAACATCAACGCCATGGATATCCCCCGCAAGGAAAAGGACTTCCTTTTCTACCTCAAATACCCGAAGGGCGACGCCGCCCAGGCTCCCTGGAATTGAACCAAGAAAGCCCCACCCATGCCGGGTGGGGCTTCTCTTTATGCGCTGGGTAGGCGGTATTCGATGTATCGCTTGTAGGCCGAGGACTTGGTGGGGCGCTCCTTGACAACGCGGACCTCCAGCCCGGAGGTGGCCAGAATGGCCACCAGGGCGCGGCGGTCGGCCTCGGTTTCAATGGGGACGGGGATGCGGAGATAGTCGTTCATACCTTCAAGTTCACTCCTTCTTCCAGTTTCAGAATCTCCCGCAGGTCCGCTACGGTGCAATAGCCTTTGGCAATGCTGTCGGAGAGGTCTTCCACCTCGCCCCAGGTCCTGCGAAGGTCCTCCAGGGAATACCCCTCTTTATCCCGCAGGACGGTAAAGAAGATGGACCAGGCCGCGGTCAAGGCCCGGTCTTCTGCTTTGCCTTTTGCCCGCTTCACATCGGCCATGGTGGCCGGTTGACGGCGGGGATTGACCTTTTTCTTACGCTTCTTGGACATGGTCAGGCCTCCGTTTCGATCGGTCTGAGCCTCTCGGCCCATCGTTGAAGCTTTTCTTCCGCGAGTTGGTCCACGCGCCACTGCGTTCCGCTGGCATCCAGATTCAGTACAGCCAGGCAAACCTTCACATCGGCCAGTTCTTCCAGCAAGTTCTGGTATGCCCCTTGAAGCGTAACCGGCGTGGGATTTCCTGTGCTTTTATATACCCTGCGCAGCTTCAATGCCGCTTGAGCCAGCTCTGCTGCCTCCTCCGCAAGCTGGGCGAGGCGTTCCAGTTCGTGGACGTTGTCTCGAATAATATCAATGTCCGTCATCGTGTGACCTCCTTACAGGTTTTTTCTTTTTGCCCATCCGTCTATCCTCGTATTGATAGTTATAGCCGGTCAGATCGAACGGGTTTTGAACGTGGCCGAGGCACCGCGCAGAGATGGAGTTTTGGCTGATGTACTCCTTCTCTGCGGCCTCTCGCGCGGATCGGTAAATGGCAACCACATTCCCTTCCCGGTCGATCTTGAAAACGGTCTTCCGGCGATTTCCGCTGGACAGCTTCCCACATTCCTGACGGGTCTTGAACTCCAGGTTCCACAAGGCACAGTTGAACTTGGAGCCGTCCTTGTGCGTAATGCAAAGCCCAGGACGCCGGCCGCCCATGAAGGCGTCAGCCATGAGCCACACAACGGGCACATCGATTTTGCGGTTGTCGCTGGTGCGCATTTTCACGCAAGCCCTGTTTCGCCCGGCAAGGTAGGGTTTCAGATCGACCCACACGCCGCCATCCAGCTTTTGCACTTTGCCGCCCTCGTTGATCCGGTACGGCCAGCGGTAGCCGTCAATCTGTTTCCACATGGTTCTCGGTTTGCTCCCGCAGAGCATCACAGGCCGCCTCGTAGTAGCCGATCTTTTGCCGGATGTTGTGGAGCTGTTCCTCCGGTGCCCCACGGGCCAGCTCCCGGTCATGGTTTAGGCGGCGCTTGATAACCTGGCTTTCCATGTATTCAAGTGGGGTCATTGGGGGCCTCCTCTCCGAAAGCCAGATACAGCTTCTTCCGTACCTCTTCCAGTTCATCATCCACGATCTCTTTTGCTCGTTTCCCTCGCATGGATTTGAGCCATTTGTCCTTGAAGTGCTGCACGTCGGCCCGGTAGGTTTCCACGCAAGTATCGCTGGAAGCATACCAGTCATAGCTGTGCAGAACGCAGAACACATCAAAGACCAGCTCGCTCATTACTTTGTCTTCCAGAGGGTCAAGCCGCCGTGCCAACTTGGACCGTGAGAAACCACGTTCCCCATAATCACAGTTAATATTCCATCCAAAGATTTCTCGACACGCTATGTCGTTGCTGTAATCGAAATGTCCTCCGCTCATGCGTCCTCCAATCTCCGCAACGCTTCCTCTGCTTCACCTTGAGTTAAAAACCATGTTTTTCCCAAGTCTCTACTTTGGCAGTAAGTCATCCCTTGATGGCACAGCGCATAGCTTCCGTCAGTCCAAACACAAGCACTACTCACAATCCGTGGAGATACACCTAAACCTCTAGCGTGCTTCTTGTTACGAATCTGATATACCGTATCGCCCACTTTGCACGGCAGCGCTACCAGACGATCCTCCTTGTCGGTCTGCGCCCATTCACGGAGGCGGTCAGGAGTTGTCCCCAGGTGTTGCGCAGTCAGTTTCAAAAGCGCTCCCTCATTAAACGCCTTCTTGAAGTCTTCCGGTTCCAGTCCGGTGTCCTCGTAGGCTTTCAGACGTTCCCATACCTTCCGCTGATCGCAGATACCGCAAATGTCTGGCTCTGCATCGCACATCGCAATGTCACAGAAGTTCCCTTCAAAGGTCAGTCTCTCCATCACGTATCCGCCTTTCACTTAGATACAAAGATATTAGATTTTAAGATACAAAACGGACGAACGCCGAGGCAGTCGTCGTAGTAGTAGTCGAAGTTGATGATGCCGGACGACGCAACGCACTTTACCCAGGACGCATTTCCGTGTTTTTCCGTGCTGTGAGGGGTGGCAAGCCACCACCATCTGTCGATCTTGTGCTTGTCCAGGATCTCCACATACCGGCGGTACAGGTCCGCTGTCAGCAGGGAGGCCCTGCGCCGGATCTTGCCGTAATCCTTCAGACCGTCATCACTGGTTAGGTCCACCGTGTGCTCCACCAGGTTCTCCGCGCCCACAATGGCCGCGATCTCGTCTGCAAACTTGTTGCATTCCGCATCCACGTTGGACCCCTCATAGCGGTTGTTCTTGCCGAAAACCACGCTATCTACAAGCAGCTCCTTGCGAATCACAGCCGTGGTGTCGCCGGACTGCTCCAGGACGATCATTTCATGGTCGCCCAGCTTGAATGTCTCTCCAGTGGGAATATCGGACAGCTTGGGCCCGGCCACCAGGCCACTCCCGGGCACCGTGATCAGCCCCGTCCGCTCGACCAGTTCATAGGTCACGCCATTGATTACGATGTAGTTTTCCATTATGTATCCCCCTTCTTAATGCGAAACTGGACATCCACTCTCTGTCCGTTGAGCGGATAGGGATTCCAGGTGGCGATGCGGTTCATCTCAAAACGCTTGACGCACTCGGCAAACGTAAGGCCCAGGGCGGCCTCCACATCGCAGCTGTCCACCCACTCGCCGTTGATCAGCCGTTTGAGGATTTCGCCTTGTTCCGTCAGCCCCCGGTCCCAGTCCTGGAGCCGGTCATGGCGGTGACGCTCTTCGGCAAGCTCTGTGGTGAGGGTTTCAATGGCGTTGGCGGCTTCTTTGCAATCCAGAGAGACCCGGAAGAAGTTTTGAGTTCGCCCCTCTCCGTAGTCTTTGTGGCTCTTATACAGCCGCTCGATCAGTTCTTTGTAGTTGGTCATGGTTCCTCCTTACATCAGGCTTCTCTTTCATCCACCCATACCAGCCGATAGATGCTTTTGCGGCGCTTGCCCATCTTTAAGCCGCGGATGGCCTTCAGGATGGAGGTCACATCCACCCGGCGCATCCGGGCAAGCTCATAGGGGCTGTCGGCAACGGCAAGGGGCAGCTCATACTTGTCCCGGGTCACTTCCATATAAAGCGGTTTCATAGGCCGCCGGATTTGCGGCGCTGCGCAGCGTCCCGCCGGGATTCGGCTGCAGCCAGAGGACGGCAGGCATCACAGTATTTGCGGGCGTTCTTGAAATTGAGGGGCTGTCCGCAGCGCTCACAGCGGCGCACATAGGGCTGCAGGTAAGACGGGATGTGGCGCTTGGGTGGAGGCGGCACAGTGCCATGGAGGGCCACATACTGGCCGTAGGTCATGCCGGCGGCACGGGCGGCGGCAGAAAGCTCAACGATCTTCTCCATGCTCATGGGCGCTTACCCTCCTTTCCGCAGCTTTGACGCCATCCAGATAGGCGGCCCAATAGCGCATATCGGCGCCGCTGTCATTCTTCTCGGCTTCTGCCAGCTTCCGCTGGGCGTATTCCATGAGATGTTTCATCAGTCAGTCTCCTTGTTGGGGGTGGGGATGATGGTTTTTCTGGGTTTGGGTGGGAGGTACAGGGGGCAGCGCAGGATATGCCAGGTCTCCACGGGCCGGGGCTGATAGGGCAGGAGACTTCGCTCTGCCTCCCAGCCAGGGACGGCCTCGCCCCGGTGGAGCCAGGGGCAAGCGGCAATGTGCATGGAGCACTGGTCGCAGGGGTTGCAGCCTACGATGTGCCGCGCTTCAGAGTGCGTCATGGAGGACCTCCGAGGCATCGGTGAGCGTCAGCTCCAGCCGCGGTGCGGCGTTGGTGTAGATTTTATAGACGCCACGGAGCTGCACGGCGGAATCGTCCGGGTAGGCAAGGCCATGCAGGGCGTCCAGGACGGCTTTGGCGATATTGTCCGTATCCGGCCTTTTCAGGTGAAAGGCGCCCTCCAGGGCGGCCTGTTTCTTTTTGGGGTAGCTGGCGGGAATGGGGAAATAGGCAGTGATCCGGGCGAGAATGGGCACGCCGCCGGCAAAGCCGCCGGTACACTGGGCATGGTAACAGTCCCGGACCTTCTGCTGGTATTCCCTGGTCTTTTCCGGGGTATAGGTGCCGTGGCGGGTGACCCGGGGACGGCCCTTGCCTACGGGCGTCCCCGGGATGGTGATGGTGATGGTCATAGTGCCTCCTTACAGGAAAGGGTTGTTGGGGTCGGGGGATGGATCTTCGTATAGCGAGGTCTGGGGCGCGGCGTCCTCCCAGCCGCATTTCCAGTTGACGTTGGACTGGTAGTAGCGGCGGGAGCGGACGTCAAAGTTCAGGTTGATGACGCCGGTCTCGCCGAAGGTGCGGTTGGCCAGGACCTCCAATTTTGCGTCAAAGGGGTCCTCCTCGTCGGTGGAGCGGGAGACGGCGAAGGTATTGTCGGCGCGGTTGGTGATGTCGCCGGAGCCGGAAACATCATCGCTGTCGCCCCGGCTGCCCTTGGCGGCGCCGCCCTTGCGTCGGTGGGCCACCAGATGGACATGGGCGTTCGTCTCATGGGCAAAGTCCACCAGCTGGCCCACGAAGCGGGACTGGGCGTCATACTTATCCTCGCCGGGGAGGGAGACCGTCATAAGATTGTCCAGCACAAAACAGGAGCAGCCAAAGCGCTTTTTGGCGTGGTGCATCACCCCAAGCAGCGTCTCGGCGCTGTGGATGCCGGGGGTCTTGTTGTCCAGAAGAAAGAGACGGTCTTTCCACCAAAGCTCAATCTGAGCGGCGATATCCTCCCGGCAGGACCAGACGGTTTTCCCGGTGTCGGTGGTCTCCTCCATGAGGTGGTCCGGGCCTGCGGCCATGGCCAGGAGCCAGGCCTTGTAGCGCCAGGCGGGAAGCTCGCCGGAATAGACGCAGACCCGGCGGCCCTCCCGGATGGCGGCAAGGATCACAAGGCCCAGGAGGGTGGACTTACCCTCCTTGCGCTTGCCGGTCCAGATGGATACCTCGCCGTCATACAACCCGCCGATCATCTGGTCCAGAGCCGGGATGCCGGAGTGGGCCTTGGGCTGTCTGGAGATATCCACCTTTTCCACGGAGGAGATCTCCAGAAGGCCGTAAGGCGGGAGCTGCTCGGCTTCCATCCAGAGATCATCCAGGGCGGAAAGACCGTGGTTGTCCTTCAGTTCCTGGATCGTCGTGCAGCCCCGGTATGCGCTTTGGGGTGTGACGCAGATCTCCAGTTCCGGGCAAAGCCGCTGAAGGGACTCGGAGAGGGCGCGGCGCTTTTCCCCGTCCGCCCCCACTACCAGGACGCAGGAGAAGGCCGCCAGGAAGGGACGGGCCTTGATGAGATTTTCATCGGTGGCATTGATGGGGAGAGCGGCGGCATTGCAGGCGATGATCTGGGCCTCCTCAGGGGTGGTGCACAGCCACAGCCCGTTTGGAGAGGAGGTATCTAAAAAATGCGCATCATAGACCAGGTACGCGGAGGCGTCAGGAAGTGAAATGAGCTGCATGGGTCACGCCTCCTTTGGGCTTAAAAGGGGAGCTCTCCGTCTTCCTCGCCGATCTCAGCAAAGCCGCCGGGGACGGAGGAGGCGGGAGGAGAAGCAGTGGAGAGAGAAGGAGCCATGTCTGCGGGGATCACAAAGTCCACCAGCATATCGGTGTAGGTCTTGCCGTTATACTCCCGCGTTTCCACAACACCGGCGGCCAGGATGCGGTCGCCCTTGCGCAGGGCGGCCAGAAGCTCCGCCGTTTCCGTGTGGAAGGATTTGAGGGTCATAAAGACGGCGGTGCCGTCCTTGCGGTTGAAGGCGCGGACGGAGACAGCGCCGTAGCGCTTGCCGCCCTCCTTGGTGGTGCGCAGCTCACCGTCCTGAGAGGTGAGACCGGCGAACAGGCCGGTGGAGCGCTTTTCGCCCTCGCGGCTGTAATCGGGTGTTCCGGGAATGTACATTAGTCACTCACCTCCACGGGGACAAAGGTTTTCAGGTCTTCCAGGAGCTGGTCGAAGGCCCCGGCGGTGATGGCTTTGGCGCTGTCGTATCCGTTGGACTTCAGGAAGGCCTTGGCATCGGACTTGGTGAGGCCCTGACGGCTGGCCGCGGCATAGAAGAAGGTGACCTGGCTGGAAGTGATGGGGTCGCTGGGGTTCTTGGAACCAAAGTAGACGGATGCCTCATCGGAGACATCGGACTCAATGTCCTGGGTAAAGGCGTCAGAGAGGCAGCCAAGGGACAACGCCGCGCCCACCAGGGCGCGCTTCTGGGCCATTTTCAGCGCGGAGTTGGCACCGTCATAGGGAGACTGGGAGCCGGAGCGTTTCTCCCGGGTATTGCCGGAGCCATAGGAGGAGGTGATGACATACCGCTCACCATGGACGATCTTCACCAGGTCGCAGCGGACGGTGTAGAAAAAGAAGCCGTTTTCGGGGTCTTCGATCTTGGATTCCAGGACATAGTTCTGACAAAGACCGTAGGCCACGGCCACTTTTTCCGCGCCGGACTTGAACAGGGAAGGATTCTTGCCGATGGTCTTGCCGTTGGGTGTGCGGATCATGCCGAAGTCTACGCCGCGGGTGAGTTTGGCGGGCGTGCAGCCGGGGATGGAGACCAGGTAATTCTGCGTGCGGGGAATCTTAGACACCGTCATGGGGACGGCATCGCAGGAATAGAGAGCGAGTTCACTTGACATTGGATTTCCTCCTTGTAACTTTTTCGAGATAGAGGCAAGCGTCAAGAAGGGCGTCGTCCTGCTGAACGGGGCGCAGGGTGTAGGTGCCGTCCTTGACAAGATGCAGGGCAAAGAGTTTTTGAGCGTGGAAATGGACGCGGTCATTAGAGAGGAGCCGCTTGTATCCGGTGAGCTGGCCCCGGAGCGGGGCATCCCGGAGGGTGGCGCCGGTTTTGATGTCTACGATGACGGGTGTGCCATCGTAAAGAGTGCCCCAGCGGTCGATGGTGCCGGCAAGGCCCAGTTCCAGGTTGCCGGTGAGGTACTCAATGCCCTCCCAGTCGGGGCGGTAGTCCTTCAGGAAGCGGCGGTAGGCCAGAAGGTAGCCTTCAATGCCCTCAGTGTCCTCCACGGCGCAGTCGTAGTCGATGGCGCAGCAGGCGGCATGGATGCGCGTCCCCCGGTCGGCTGCCTGCTGTGCAAGCCAAGGCTTGTCCGATTTCAGGTCTACGGAGAGGAAGCGGCAGACGGTGGTGACGCTGGGGATGACGATGCCGTCCACGGTGTAAGTGTGGGTGTCAGGATCAAAAAGGATCATGTCCATTCCCCCCTGTTTTGGATGGTGTCTCCGTCCAGCCAGGCGTCCAGCTGCTCTTCTTCCTCGGCGGTCAGCTCCCCCACAAAGGCGGTGAAGCGGTTTTTGAGGGACAGGCGGCAGGATGGGCAGAGGATGGAACCGGCGTTCATCCAGCCGTCACAGTTGGGGCAGGGGGCGGCGTGGTGAAAGCGCTCGGCGGTGGCGCAGATGGGGCAGGTGCGGAGGTTTTCTCGCCAGATGTGCTCCCCATCGGTATTGGTGTCGGTGACGGTGGAGGGGGTATCAAAGGCGGTGGCACAGATCTCACAGATGTACATGGTCAGTCCTCCTCTCGGCGAAAGGCCTCCTCGTAAGTGAGGCCGGTGGCAAGCAGGATGGCGTCTGCCGCATCCTTGCGGGGCCGGTTGACCCGGCCGGACAAAATATAATAGAGGGTGTTGATAGAGAGTCCCGTCTGCTCGGCAAAGGCCCGGAGGGTGCCATACCGCTGGCTAATAACCTGGCGGATGGCGGGATAGACGCACTGGATCCGGTGAGGTGCAGACCGGATGCAGGCGGCCAGGTCCTTTTGGATGGCTTCAGGGGTGTAGTGGAGATGGGCGGCAATAGCGGTCCAGGTGGCACCGTCAAGGCGCATCTCAAAAGCGCGCAGGCGTTCAGGGTTGGTCATGCGGGGTCTCCTTTCGGGTGGATTTTGCGGCGGAACAGGCGTGCCGCGCGGCGTCATTGGCCTTGCGGCGGATGCCTTTCCGGTAGGCGCGCATATATTCGCGCATATATTCGTTGTAACGAAGGCGGTTCTGAGGATCATCACGGTAGGCGGCCTGCTTGGCTGCGATCTCCTCCTTGTGCTCGGCGTAGTAGGCGGCCTGCTTGGCTGCGATCTCCTCCTTGTGCTCGGCACGGTAGGCGGCCTGCTTGGCTGCGATCTCCTCCTTGTGCTCGGCGTAGTAGGCGGCCTGGTAGGCTGCGATCTCCTCCTTGTGCTCGGCGTAGTAGGCGGCCTGGTAGGCTGCGATCTCCTCCTTGTGCTCGGCGTAGTAGGCGGCCTGGTAGGC
>JAFOCY010000208.1 GCA_017380995.1 Oscillibacter sp.
GAAGGCAACGGTCAAAATGCCGGGCAGCAAACTGGCGCCGGGGGTGACAGAGGTCACCGTGGCTACCATGTAGATCGCGGCAGAGAGGATGACACAACGGTGCACCGAGGCGTACTGCAGACTGTGCCTGCGTCGCAGCATCCCCAGCAGCAGCGAGCAAAAGCCCACCAGCACAAGAGCCAGCACCGCCATGGTGGGCAGGATCGGAGTCACAAACACAGCCAGGGCGCACCAGAGGAAGGTCTGGGTAAACACGCTGCCGTCAAAGAGCTTTTCCAGATGCAGCGCGTCATAGAGCTTCGTCAAAAGCGCCAGGACAAAGGACCACACTTTATAAAAGATACTGCTGCGGGAAATTTCCGCGCCCCGGTCAGCCTTGTAAAGGAACCAGCCGATGACGCCGCTTCCCCTCCACTGCCGGCCCATCCAGGCGCAGAGCCTGTCCAGTCCGCGGCCCAGGAGGCTTGCGTCCCAAATTCGTTTCATGGTATTCATGTTTGACCTCGTTTCGTGAATTGCTTGATCAGGCGGACGCAGAGCTGGGCTTCCTCCAGACGGAAGACCGCCGCGGCGGCAAAGTACACCGCAACGCCCGCGCAGGCGCTGACCCCCAGGGTCAGCAGCTCCCCTGCCTTGCCGGAGAGCGCGCCCTCTACGGCACCGCCCGCCAGGGAGGCGGAAGCAGCCATGAGGACCGTGGCCAGGAGCATCTTCAAAAGGTCCGTGACAAAGCCCCGGCTCAAAACGCCCTGTCCCTTCCGCTCCATGGGAAGGAGCAGCAGCAGCGCGTAGACCGTAGAGGACACCGCCGAGGCGATGGCAAGCCCGGAAACGGCCAGAGACTCTGTCAGTACCAGGCAAAGCAGGATATTGACGCCGATGGAGACCCCGCCGGCGATCAGCGGCTCCCGTCCGCTCTGCTGGGCAAAGTAGGCACGGCTGAGGATATTCTGCACGGCGTAGCCCGCCATGCCCAAAGACACCCAGCCAAGGGCGGCGGAGGTGATCTCCACGGAAAAGGCGTCAAACTCGCCGCCGCCGTAGACGAAGGAGATCAGGGGCTTGGCCACCACCATGAGGCCCGCCGACATGGGCAGCACGAAGAACAAGCAGGCGTGGAGGGTGGAGCGGATGGTAGAGCGGAAGGCATCCGCCTGCTCCCCTGCCGCCAGGCGGGAAAGCCGGGGGAAGATGACGTTGGTGACGGAGAGAATGAACACGCCCGCGATCACCAGATACAGGTTCGTTGCATACTCAATGGCGCTGACACCCGCGCCCTCATAAAGGTGGGAGCCAAATTTGGAGTTAATGGTAAGATTGATGGGCTGCACCCAGGTGGAGACCATCACCGGTCCCATCAGGGTAAAGACCTTCTTCATCCCCTCGGACCTAAGCTCCAGCCTCGGGGCGTAGGTAAAGCCCTTTTTGTGAAGGGCCGGGAACTGCACCACTGCCTGCAAAAGCCAGCCCACCAGGAAAGCCGCTGCCAGACCGTAGACGCCGAACTTCCCATCCAAGGTCCAGAAATAGAGGATGATGACGGCGTTGGAAACGGCGCTGATGAGAGCCGGGATATTGAACTCATCCAGAGACTGCAAAATGCCCACAAAAGAGAAGGCAAGGCCTGTGAAAAAGACCGTGGGGAACATAATGCGGGTGAGGCTCGCGGCCAGGGCGGCAGTCTCGGCGTTGTAACCATCTGCAAAGAGGGCGACGAACTGCTCCGAAAAGGCCATGCCAAGACCTGTGAGGGCCAGGGTCAAAATACCGATGATGGTGAGGAAGGCCCGACTGAACTGGAAGGCCTTTTTCTTGCCGCCGCTTTCCAGGTATTCGCTGAATACCGGAATAAAGCAGGCAGAGATAGCGGAGGCAAACACCGCGTCAAAAAACACTCTCGGGATGCGGCTGGCGGTATAGAAGGCGCTGGCCTCCATGCCCATGCCGTAGTGGACTGCCAGGAGATGATCCCGGTACAAGCCCATGACCTTGCCCAGGAGCGTCAGTACCATCACGATGCCGATGGTCCGCGCTCCGCTTTTCTTTTCTTCCAAGGACCCACCTCCCCGCATAATAAATCAGTATATATTGTACACGATTGGCAGGTCATTTTCAACCATCCCATGTAACTTCTTTCTTTTTTCATAATTTATCTTTGTAGACATAATTTTACATTGAATCACTGAGGCAGGACTGGTATAATATAGGCTCCAAACCCTTCCAACCCATGCTTGGCAAAAGGAGTACCCATGAAACATTCAAAATATCTTCCCTTCCTGCGCCGCGCCGCGGCCATGGTCTGCGCCCTCTCGCTGACCGTGCCTGCCGCCTATGCCGCCCGGGAAAAAACGATCTTGGAAACGGAGATCCAGATCGTAGACGGTCTCAGCTACTTGAACACCGTAAGCCTCAATTCCGCCGGCAGCCGGGTAGAGAGCTTCCTTCTGCAATATGAGCCCGGGGAGGACGCGGAGGCCATCCTCCTCCCTTCTGACGGCACCATCTACGGCGCCGCCAACGTCCACTCCGCCGTCTCCTACGCCCAGGACCAGGGCCACCACGTGCTGGCGGCCATGAATACGGACTTTTTCTCCTCCTCCAGCGGCGTTCCCATGGGCCTGGTGATCCAGGACGGAGAATACCAGTCCGGTGCGGAGGGCAACGCTGCCATCCTCATTGATAAGCGGGGAAACTTCCAGCTTTGTGAGGAGCCCGTCATTGAAATGACCCTCACCAATGAGCGGACGGGCCAGGAGCTCACTCCCCACCACTTTAATAAGCTCCGAACAGGAAGCGGCGGCATCTACCTGCTCAATGATGACTTTTCCACCGTCTCCACCCGGGCAAGCGGCAGTGGTTGGTATGTACTCATGAAGCCCGTGGAAGAAGACGCGGTCCTCACGGTGGATACCTCCATCGAAATGGAAGTCATCGAGAGCTTCACCTACGGCGCTCCCATCGCCATCCGGGAGGGCGAATATGTGCTCACTGCCGATGACCGCTCCGGCTACGGCCACATTTACCAGACCTTCTCCGTGGGCGACCGCATTACCCTCACTACGGAGTGTGAGGATGAGGACCTGCAGGATGCCAAGTGGGCCAGCGGCTGCGGCGATATTCTGGTGGACAACAAAAAGATCACTGACTCTGACGACTGGGATTTCCGCTCTGACGGCCGCAATCCCCGCACCGCCCTGGGCGTAAAATCTGACGGCACCGTGATCCTCTACGCCGTGGATGGCCGCCGCAGCGGCTACTCCGCGGGCCTGACGGAAATGGAACTGGCGGAAGCGATGAAGGAGGCGGGCTGCAAATGGGCCGTGAACCTGGACGGCGGCGGCTCCACCACCCTCTCCCTTTGGGTCCCGGGCCGGGACACCATCTCCCTGCAGAACCGTCCTTCTGACGGCAGTCCCCGCAAGTGCGCTTCCTTCCTGCTGCTGGTGAGCGAAAAGGAGCCAAACGGCAAGGCTGACCGGGCCGCCCTGACGGAGGAGGGCCTGGTGGTGCTGAAAGGCAGCAGTGTAGAACTCCCTGCTGTGGTCACCATCGACCGCGCTCTGGAGATCGTGGACGATGAGCCTTCCAAGGTGAAGATCACCTCCCGGCTGGGCGACATTGAGGACGGCATTTACACCGCCGGGAAAAAGAGCGGCACCGACACGCTGAAGCTCAAGGCCGGCGGCGTCAGCGGCACCGCCACCATCCACGTGGTGGATGAGCTCACCGAGCTGACCGTAAAGGCCAACGGCGAAACAGTGGACGCTCTCACCCTCCTCCCCGGCGAAACCGTCACCCTGACCGCCACCGGCAGCTACTACGGCCGCACCGCCCTGCGGGACCTCTCCGGCGCCGAGTGGGAGGTGGATGGCGCTGTCGGTGAGATCAGCGAAGACGGCGTTTTCACTGCCTCCGAAGAAGAGGGCAAAGGCTCCCTCACCATTTCTGCCGGCAACCTGAAAAAGACCATCTCCCTCCTTGTGGAGCTGCCCCGGACCGAAGCTCCCATCGCGGCAGACCACTGGGCCTACGAGGCGGTGGGCTACTGCAACGCCAAGAATATGCTCCATGGCATGAATGTGGAGGGCTTTGACTGGGATGCCAATATCACCCGTGCCCAGTTCGTTCTCGCTCTGTACAACACCCTGGGCCGCCCCGCCTACACCGCTCCCTGCACCTTTACCGATGTCTCCCCCGCTGACTATTACTACGACGCCCTCTCCTGGGGCCAGGAGTTGGGTATCGCCGGCGGCATGGGCGACGGCACCTTCAACCCCAGCGGCACCCTCACCCGTGAGCAGGCCTTTACCCTCCTGCGCCGTGCCCTTCCCCAGCTGAATATCTCCTGTCCCGATGCGGACCCCGCCATCCTGCGCTCCGAATATAACGACGCAGATACCATCGCCGACTACGCCAAGCCCCACATTGCCACTCTCACCGTCCAGGGCCTGGTGAACGGCACCGTAGGCGCGGTTTCTCCCCAGGGTAATCTCACCTGGGCCCAGACCGCAGCCCTGCTCTACCGCCTTTCCACCTTCGTTCCCGTAACGGCAGATGTGGACGCGGCGGAGACCACCGCAGTGTGCCTTGTTTCCGACTACCTCAATGTCCGTCTCGCCCCCGCCTCTGACGCCTCCATCATTGGCGTCATCCCCGGCGGCAGCGAAGTCATCGTCACCGAGAGCCTGGAGGGCTGGTACCGGGTCCTCCTCACCAACGACTCCGGCGCCCTCCTGGTGGGCTATGCCTCCGCGGACTACCTGGAACTCCAATAACATCGATCAGAAAAGCCGCCCGGTGGGCGGCTTTTCTTTTCCTGTATGGCTATAAAAAAATTCCCTCCGGAAAACCGGAGGGAATTCTTTTAAGTAACCCTTAGCCGAAGATGACCAGCAGGCAGCCTGCTGCAACGGCGGAGCCGATAACGCCGGCCACGTTGGGGCCCATGGCGTGCATCAGCAGGAAGTTGGAGGGATTGTACTTCTGACCAACCATCTGGGAAACACGGGCGGCCATGGGAACGGCGGAAACGCCGGCAGAGCCGATCAGGGGGTTGATCTTGCCGCCGGAGAGCATGCACATCAGCTTGCCGAAGAGAGTACCGCAAGCAGTGGCGAACAGGAAGGCGGTCAGGCCCAGAACGATGATCTTGATGGTGGACAGATCCAGGAAGCTCTCAGCTTTGGCGGTAGCGCCGACGGAGATGCCCAGGAAGATGGTGACGATGTTCATCAGGGCGTTCTGTGCGGTGTCGGAGAGACGGTCGGTCACATCGGTCTCCTTCAGCAGGTTGCCCAGCATCAGGCAGCCAACCAGGGGAGCAGCGGAAGGCAACAGCAGGCTTACGATGATGGTAACAGCGATGGGGAAAATGATCTTTTCCTTCTTGGACACGGGACGCAGCTGATCCATCAC
>JAFOCY010000209.1 GCA_017380995.1 Oscillibacter sp.
ACCGGAGCCGTTGGTGCCATCCACGCCGGATGGCGGGGCTGTGCGGCAGGCATCGTGGAAAAGACAGTATGTGAGATGAATCGACTTTACAGCACTTGTCCTGCAGACCTTTTCGCAGTGATCGGCCCTTGTATCGGCCAGTGCTGCTTCGAAACCGGCGATGATGTCCCCGCCGCCATGCTGGACGCCCTAGGCGGCGACGCTGCCCTCTACATGAGCCGCAGCGGAGAAAAGTGGCACGTGGACCTGGTCGGACTCAATGAGCTCTGGCTCCTGCGCGCCGGACTGGACCCGGACCGCATTGAGGTGTCCGGGCTTTGCACCGCCTGCCACGGCGAGCTGTTCTGGTCCCACCGGAAGCTGGGCTGGGAGCGGGGCCTTCAGGCCGCCGCCATCACCTGCGTCAAATGAGGTGTCCTATGAAATCATTTCCCCTGAAGGCTTTATGCGCCGCTCTGGCGCTGGTCCTGCTGCTCCCCAGCTGTGCTTCAGATCTCCCGGAGGAGGACGAAACTGCCATCCTGCCTGCGGGCAGCACCCTTGAAGAACCCGGAGAGGTTTCCTATCTCCCGGAGATCTTCTCCCTTCCCTACGATCCCGCCAAATCCCTGGAACCGGTCACAGCTCCCGAAGGAATGCAGCAGACCGCAGCTTCCCTTCTCTACGAGGGCCTTTTCCGTCTGGATGAGCACTTTACACCCCAGCCTTGGCTGTGCCAGCATTACACCTATGACCCGGAAACCCTCCGTTACACCTTCACCCTTCGTCCTGGTGTCCTCTTTTCTGACGGAACAGAGCTGACTGCCGCCGATGTAAAGGCCACCCTGGACCGGGCCCGGACCTCTGAGCGCTATGCCCAGAGGTTCTCCGCCGTCACAGCCATCACCGCCCGGGATCTGGAACTGACGATCACGCTTTCCAGGCCCAACACCAGCTTCCCCGCCCTGCTGGATATCCCCATCGTCAAAAAAGGCACAGAGGCCCAGGCGGTCCCCACAGGTACCGGTCCCTACTTCTTCTCCGCCGAGGAGAGCGGCTGCTACCTCATTGCCAGCCAGTCCTGGTGGCGGGGTGAGACCCAGCCTACGGAGCGAATCGCCCTGGTGGAAGCCGACGGCCATGACGCCATGCTCTACCGCTTTACCTCCCGGGATGTACAGCTTATCACCGCAGACCTCACCGGCAGCGAGATCATCAGTCTCACCGGCGATGTGGACCGTTTTGACGCGGCTACCACAGTCTTGCAGTATGTGGGCGTCAACACCGCCCGTCTGACATCTCCTGCCCTGCGCTCTGCTCTTTCCCAGGGCATCGACCGGGAAACCATCACCCAGGCCTATCTTTCCGGACACGCCGCAGCTGCCCAGTTCCCTGTCTCCCCCGCCTCCCCCTTGTATCCCAAGGACCTGGAAAAGACCTATTCTTTTGAAAACTTCCTCTCCACTCTGGCCCAGTGTGACCTACCTTCCCGGACGCTCACCATGCTGGTAAATGAGGAGAATTCCTTCAAAGTCTCCATCGCCAAGTTCATTGCCCAGCGGTTCACCGCCGCTGGCCTTTCCGTGGAGGTATCTGTCCTCCCCTGGGAAGCATACCTGGCGGAGCTGGCAGCCGGACGGTTCGATCTCTATTACGGGGAAGTTCGTCTTACGGCGGACTGGGACCTGACTGCCCTGACCGGCACCCTGGGGACATTGAACTACGGTGGCTGGTCCAACGAAGAAACAGACCGGCTGCTGGCCGCCTACGCCGCCGGTGAAGACCCTGCTGTCTCCATGGAAGCCCTCTGCACCCATCTTACTTCCCAGGCCCCTATTCTGCCGGTGTGCTTCAAGTCTCTTTCTGTCATCTGTCAGTCAGAGGTCCTGGAAGGGCTCTCCCCCACTGTCACCCATCCATTCTTCGATCTCTCTGAGATCCGGATGCACCTGAAAGAGAACTAAAAAAATTGGCCCTTTCGGGCCAATTTTTTTATAAAGTTCTTCTCTTTCCGGTGATGCACTCCGTCTCCAGCTTCCACACAGCGGTGCGCTCCAGCAGGGCATCGGTGCAGTAGCCGTCAAACATAGCCATATGGTCAGGGGCCCGCTCTTGGCAGAGGATCTTCAAAGCCTGGAGTTTTTCCTCTTTTTCCGTAATTTCCGTCACCGTGCCAAATATCATGGCAGATGCGTAAGCGGTGGTATACTTCTCCCCCACCACATCGCTGCAGCCAACGCAGACCAGGCATGCCTGTCCGTTTTTCCGCAGGGCATCCGCTTTCTTCCCCTCCTGGGCGCTGTGGAAATAGAGGACATCCCCGTCACGGCCGTAGTTCACCGGCACGCCGTAAGGGCTCCCATCCACAGTAGTCACGGTGAGCACACCGTAAGAACAGCTGTCCACGATCTGCCAGGCTTCTTCCATAGAGACCTGGCGGTCCTTTCTTCGCATCTCACGCATATTGATATCCTCCCTCTCCCGAATCAGCCGCAGCTTTTCCGCTCTGGTCAGTTTTTTCATGGCCGCTTCCCGTCTGAAAGCCCCGCTTTTATCCGCCGCTGTCTCCCAGTAAACAAGCTCCACCGGACGGCGGCTGCGGGTGTACTTGGCGCCCTTGCCGCTGTTATGGGTCTTCAACCGCCGCTGCAGGTCTGTTGCAGAGCCGGTATAAAGAGTGCCGTCCGCACAGCGCAGGATGTACACATACCACATATCCGCCGCCTCCTTTTTGTTTTTTTATAGTAGCATGGCTTTCCGCGCTTTGCAAGCACACAAAAACCATGTATAATGACAGCGAGGTGATCATCATGTTCAGGAAGGCGACCGCTGCGGATATTGACCGCATCGCGCAGATCTACGAGGAGATCCATACGGAGGAAGAAGCCGGCCGGGCCGTTATCGGCTGGATCCGGGGCGTCTACCCGGTTCAGAAAACCGCGGAAAGCGCCGTGGAAAAAGGCGAGATGTTCGTGGAGGAAGAAGATGGTGTGATCGTGGCTGCCGCCAAGATCAACCAGGTCCAGGAAGCGTGCTATCGTGGCGGTAATTGGGCATATGATGCGGCAGCGGAAGAAGTTCTGGTGCTTCACACTCTGGTGGTCTCCCCCGGTGTGAAAGGCGGCGGATACGGCACCGCTTTCGTAGGCTTTTACGAGGACTGCGCCAAAAAAATGGGCTGCAAATACCTACGCATGGACACCAATGCCAAAAATACCGCCGCCCGCACCCTTTACCAAAAGCTGGGTTACCGGGAAAGCGGCATCGTCCCCACGGTATTTAACGGCATCGCCGGGGTAGACCTGGTGCTGCTGGAAAAGAAGCTATTTTAAAAGAAGGCCTGCAAGGCCTTCTTTTTTCGCATATGGGTCTTGTTCCCTTTCATAAAATGCATGGAAGGAGGGATCGTATGCTCACTCAGGCATTGCTGCTCTTTGCCAACACACTGCTCTTTTCCCTGCGACTTTCCGGCGGCGGGTCCTTTCCGAAGCCCCTTTCCGCCGCGGAAGAAGCAGAATACCTGGACCGTTTTTCCAAAGGCGACCCCGAAGCCCGGAACATCCTCATTGAACGGAACCTAAGGCTCGTTGCACATATTGTAAAAAAATACTACGCCCAGTCCTCTGACCAGGAGGACCTGATCTCCATCGGCACCATTGGGCTGATCAAGGGTATTTCCAGCTTTGATGCCGCCAAAGGCGCAAGGCTGGCGACTTACGCCGCCCGGTGTATCGAAAATG
>JAFOCY010000030.1 GCA_017380995.1 Oscillibacter sp.
AGATGGACAAAGTCAACCTCAGGGGTGACGTCAGTATCCAGGGTGGTGAAATCCTTCACGCCCAGATACACTGCTTCAACCGCGTCATTGGTCTCCACGGCGCTGGCGGCAGGAGCCATCAGACCGAAGAGCATGACAAGAGCCATCAGCAGTGCGCCGGTTCTCTTTTTCATAAAACATCCTCCTTTTTATTTTCCTCCTCAAAGCGTTTTGCGGGCCTCCCTGTGACCAGCAGTTCCTCCCGTTTCACGCGATTAAAAGGCACATCATGGCCGCAAAAAATAAACCAGCAAAAGCGCAGGGGATCCCCTCCGCTTTTGCTGGATTTCATCCCATCTCGATTTGCGGAAAGGCACATCGCCAGGAACAAAGCAGCCAATATCTGGTAGCAATGCCACCGTGATTCTTATCATATAAGAAATACCCGTCCTTCGTCAAGCCGCAAAAATCAATTCCTCCCTTTTGCCTATTTACAAACATGCTTTCTTGTGCAAGTTGAACATCTATCATTTGCAAAACTTTCATACCCCAAGGCCGAAAAGGACCCGCCCCGCCGGCGAGTCCTTTTCCTGTACAAATCTAATGTCCCTTTACGTGGAGGAATTCACATCTTTACTTGTCCTGACAGCCGCAGCCACAGCAGGAGCAGCCGCCGGAGGGGCAGCCCACGCACTTGACGCCCCGTTTCTTGGCCTTGTAGAGATAGCGGCCGGCAACGGCCAGAATGGCTGCTACCACAGCGATGATCACCAAATCCATCATAACTTACACCTTTCCTTTGCGTGCGTATTCTGCCTGTAAATTCTTTTCTGCCTTTTTCATCAGGGAGATCACCACTGCCACGATGACCGCAACAGCGATTGCTCCGGGAACGAAGCCAGCACCGGGAGCGCCGGTGGTAACCAGCGTGCCGATCTGGTACACCAGGAACGCCACCGTATAACCGGTGGCAAACTGCAGGGCCACACCACCCCAGAACCACTTGCGGTCATTGATCTCAGAGCGCATAGCGCCAAGAGCCGCAAAGCAGGGAGGGGTGAAGAGGTTGAACATCAGGTAAGCCAAAGCCGCTGCCTTGGTGATGGCGAAGACGCCCGCCACCTCAGCGCCGGCGCCCTCCATCAGGGCCAGCTCCTCGGTATCGATTAGGTTCTCCAGTCCCACATAGCAAACAGCCAGGGTGCCCACCACGTTTTCCTTGGCGATAAAGCCGGTAACAGCGGCGGCCGCCAGCTGCCATGCGCCGGCTCCAATGGGGATCAGCAAAATAGCGATAGGAGATGCAATGGATGCCAGGATGGACTCCTCTGCAGACTCAGCCACAGAGAAACTCCAGGTGAAGCTCTGCATGATCTGGACCGCCGTATTACAAACCAGGATAATGGTGCCTGCCTTGACGATATAAGCCCAGCCCCGGGAACACATGGAGCCAAAAGCCAGCTTCAGACTGGGGACCTTGTACTCGGGCAGCTCAATAATGAAGAAGGACTTCCTGGACTTATGTCCGGCGATCTGATTCACCAGCAATGCGCCGAAGAAAATCAGAGCGATACCCACAAAGTACATCAAAGTGCCCACCCAGGAGGCATCATCAAAGAAAGCGCCGGCAAACAAGGCAATCACGGGAAGCTTTGCACCGCAGGGCATGAAGGGCGTCAGCATAGCGGCGGCGCGGCGCTCACGCTCGTTGCGGATGGTACGGCAGGCCATCACGCCGGGAATGGCGCAGCCGGTACCAATGACGAAAGGAATAACAGACTTACCGGAAAGACCCACCTTCTTGAAAATAGGGTCCAGGACCACCGTGGCGCGAGCCATGTAGCCGCAGTCTTCCAGCAAGGCAATGAGGAAATACATGACCATAACCAGAGGGAGGAAGCCGATAACGGCGCCCACACCGCCGATAATGCCGTCCACCAGCAGAGCCTGCAGCAGGGGAGAGGCGTTCTCCACCATGCCGCCCACCATCTCCTGGAAGCTTTCGATCCAACCCACCAGGGTGTCTGCGATCCAAGGACCCACCCAAGCCTGGGAGATCTGGAACACCAGGAACATAACAGCAGCAAAGATCGCAAGACCTGCAATGGGATTGGTCAGCACGGCATCGATGGTGTCCTGAGAGTTCTTATTCTTGGTCAGGACCTTACGGACCTCGACCTCAGAGACGATTTTATTGACAAACGCAAAGCGCTTGCGGTCGGCCGCCACAACTGCGTCCTTGCGGGTCAGGTCAATGTCGCCCTGGGTGTAGGGCGCCTTTTGCTCCCGGCCCTTCAGGGAAACGGCGGTCTTCACCACTTCCGCAAGACCTTCGGCAGATGTGGCGGTAGTATTCACAACAGGGCAGTCCAGTTTGGAAGAAAGGGCGGCACTGTCGATCTTGGTCTCCTTCTTGGAGTTGATGTCGCTCTTATTCAGCGCCACCACCACGGGAATCCCCAGTTCCAGCAGCTGGGTAGTAAAAAACAGGCTGCGGGAAAGATTGGTGGCATCCACGATGTTGACGATCACATCCGGCTGCTCGTTTTTGACATAGGCACTGGTAATGCTCTCCTCCGAGGTAAAAGGAGACATCGAATACGCACCGGGCAGGTCCACAGCGACCAGCTGCTCCGCGCCATCGTAATAAGACTTCTTGATAGCACTCTCTTTTTTGTCCACAGTGACACCGGCCCAGTTGCCCACTTTCTCGTTTCTGCCGGTAAGGGCGTTATACATGGTGGTCTTGCCGCTGTTGGGGTTTCCCGCAAAAGCAATTCTCACGCTTTGCTCCTCCTTCTATTTTACAGCTTTAGCTGTTCGTTTACTTGTTTTAGTTAGGCGCAACTAACCACCAAGCCGAAAGAAAGCTGCCAGCATACTGGCAGCAGCCTCTTTTTCATCAAACCAGAATGGCCTCCGCCAACTGGTTATCAATGGTATAGCGTGCGTCCTTGATGGACACCACGCAAGCGCTTCTCAGGCGGGAGACCACGGTGATGGGCTCACCGCTGTAGCAGCCCAGGGAAAAAAGGAACGCATCCAGTTCCTCGTCATCCGTTTCAATGGCACGGATGATATATTCTTTTCCGGTCTGTGCAATCGCCAGGTTCATCGCCGCGCCGCCCTTCCTTGTGGTTAGTCGATTCTAACTTCAGTATGGTTAGTTTAACAAAACTAACCAGTTTTGTCAATAGGAAAAACAGGAAAATTTTAGAGAAAAACCCCCGGTCCTTTCGGACCGGGGGAGTGTCAACCCATTAGACCTTTGCCTCAGCCTCAGCCTTGGCAGCGGCAGCGGCCTTGGCCTTCTCAGCCTGGGCCTTCTTAATGGCCTTGTACTTTTCCTTCTCCTCGGGGGTAGCCACGGGAGAGATGGCGTCACGGGGGCAGACCTTGGTGCAGAGCTTGCAGCCCACGCACTTGTCATAGTCGATGACGGCAACGCCGTTCACCACATGGATGGCGTCTTTCTTGCACTCCTTCTCGCACAGACCGCAGCCGATGCAGGAGTTGGAGCACACGTTCATGGCAGCCTTGCCCTTATCCTGGTTGGCGCACAGCACGTGGACCTTCTTGGACGCGGGGACGGACACGATCAGCTTGCGGGGGCAAGCCTTCATGCAGGCGCCGCAGTTGGTGCACTTGTCGGGATCCACAACGGCGCAGCCGTTGGGGCCGATGGACATGGCGCCAAACTGGCAGGCAGCCACGCAGGAGCCAAAGCCCAGGCAGCCGAAGTTGCACTCCAGAGGAGAGCCGGCCACCTTGGTGGCGGACAGGCAGTCCTGGATACCGATGTACTCATAGCGCTTCTTGGCGTTAGTGCCGCCGTTGCAGCGGACGAAAGCCACCTGACGCTCACCGGTGGGAGCGGCCATGCCCATGATCTCGGCGATGGCGGCGGCATTTTCAGCGCCGGCGGGGGCGCAGGCGGTGACAGGGGCGTCACCGGCCAGGATAGCGGCAGCGCAGCCTGCGCAGCCGGGGTAGCCGCAGCCGCCGCAGTTGGCGCCGGCCAGATGGCTCAGGATAGCCTCTTCCCGGGGGTCCTTCTGGACCTCAAAGATCTTGGAGGCAACGGCCAGGATGCAGCCGAAGACAGCGCCCAGAACACCCAGGACCACCACGGCGTAAACAATGTTCATAATATCCATTCTCGTTCCTCCTTACCAAACCTTCAAGCCGGAGAAGCCCATGAAGGAAAGAGCCATGAGGCCCGCGGTGACCAGAGCGATGGGGAAGCCCTCAAAGCTCTTAGGGTAGTCGGCAAAGACCAGGCGCTCACGGATGCTGGCGAACAGAACGATGGCCAGCAGGAAGCCCAGACCGCCGGTAATGCCGTAGACCACGGACTCGATGAAGTTGTAGTTGCTGTTGATGTTCAGGATGGCAACACCCAGAACGGCGCAGTTGGTGGTGATCAGGGGCAGATACACACCAAGAGCGGTGTACAGGGCGGGCATGGCCTTCTGCAGGAACATCTCGATGAACTGCACCAGAGAGGCAATGACCAGGATGAATGCCACGGTCTGCATATAGCCCAGGCCAAAGGGATCCAGAACGAATCTCTGCACAGCCCAGGTGATGGCGGAAGCCAGGCCCATAACGAAGGTAACGGCGATGCCCATGCCCACAGCGGTATCCACCTTCTTGGAAACGCCCAGGAAGGGGCAGATGCCCAGGAACTGGGAGAAGATGAAGTTGTTTGCCAGGATAGCGCTCAGAGTGATCGCCAAAAGCTCATAAATCTGATCCATATTCTCTTCTCCTCCTTACTTCTTAGTTTTGTTCAGGGCCCACTGCATGGCAGCGATGAGGCAGCCCAGAACCAGGAAGCCGCCCACCGGCAGGGTCAGCATCTTGATGCCGAACTCTGCGGGGATGATCTGGATGCCCTTGCCATCCACGCCCAGGATGCCACCGCCGAAGGCGCCGTTGCCCAGGAACTCACGGATGATGCACATGATCAGCAGCACCACAGTGTAACCGATGCCCTGGAAGATACCGTCAAAGAAGGAATCCACCACGCCGTTCTTGTAGGAGAAGCCCTCGGCACGGCCCAGGATAATGCAGTTAACAACGATCAGGGGGATAAACACGCCCAGAGAAGAAGCCAGATCGGGCAGGAATGCCTGGATCAGCAGGTCCACCATGGTAACGAAGCCTGCGATGACGACGATGAACATGGCGATACGGATCTTGTCGGGAACGATCTTGCGGATCAAAGAGATGATGATGTTGGAAAGGGTCAGGATCACCAGAACGGCGACGCCCATGCCCAGGCCATTGAAGAAGGAGGTGGTAATGGCCATGGTGGAGCACATACCCAGCACCTGCACCAGAACGGGGTTCTGAGTCAGCAGGCCTTCCATGAATTGCTTTCTACGGTTCATATTCGTTGCTCCTCCT